>CAZJVQ010000001.1:0-6843 GCA_964549605.1 Candidatus Woesearchaeota archaeon
TTCTTAAGATATTTTTGAACAAAGCAAGAATTAACGCAAATGTGTGCTCAGCGACAGTATTCTCTCCGTAATGGGGAACATTGAAAACATTAATTTTTCTTTTGGCGCATTCCTTTACATCAATATGATCAAAGCCAGTACTTCTTGTTACGATCGCTTTAACATTTTTCAATTTTTCAATTACTTTTTTATCAACTTCAGAATAAATAAAAACAGAAACTACATCACAATCAGCAACTTTGGAAGCAGTTTTCTCAGTTAATCCTTTATCAAAAAACAAAAGATTTTGTCCTTTGATTTTTTTCTTTATTTCTTCTTGTTCCCAATCCTTTATTTCAAAAAATGCTATTTTCATTTTAAACTTTTCTTTCTGAAACGATGTGTACTTGTCTTGTGCCCTTCAGGGTATGACCCTTGGGGTTATGCCAATCACTTTTCATTTTGAATTACCATTTATTTTCATTTTTAATAAAATATTTTTTGCACCCATGTGTCTAACAACAGACACAGCTTCCTTAACTCCCAGTTTCAAACAATATTCAATTGGCTTATTTTTTATTAAACCTGCAACGAACGCAGCAGAAAAAGCATCTCCTGCACCAGTTTTATCTGCGATTTTAACACGAGGAGGTTTAATATTATAGGTTCTATTCCCATCATAGCAAGTTACTTCTCTTCTCTCGTCGGTGATTACAACAGTTTTTGGTCCAAGTTTTGCAAGTCCTTTAAGTTTGTCTTTATCTTTTGTCAACAAATTGGCTTCTTCTTTATTAACAATTAATACATCAACAATTTTTAACAATGATTTAAGATCTTCCTTTCCAACAAGATATTCGCTAGGATTAAAAGCAATTTTTACACCCTTCTTTTTATATTTCCTAGCTAACTTTAGTTGTGTTTGAAAACTTTTTTTCATCATAGAGGAGAAATATAACCATTTAGTATTGAAAGGCTTAACGTCTTTTTCAGAAATTGTGTCATTAATCCCTTTGTGTGCAAGAATGGATCTATAACGAGCTTTACTAATAAGAACAACAGAAAATCCACTAGTCTTACCTTTAGTTATAGTTCCCAAGAATTCAATCTTTTCTTTTTTTAACATATCTTCGACACTCTCCCCGTTTTTATCATTACCAATCTTTCCAATGTAACCTGTTTTCAAACCCAATCTAGAAAAAGCAACAGCAGTGTTAGTTCCGCCTCCCCCAATTTCAAAGAATAAACTTTTCATTAATTGCTTACAACCATAAGGAATAATTAAATGGCCCCGTTCCTCTTCTGTATTAGTCTCTACAAAAGCGTCCATCATGGCACTACCAAAAGTAACAACGTCGAATTTCATAAAACCTCTTATCAAATAAAAACGAATCAAATTTTATAAAGTTAATTATTTAAAGTTAAGAAAGTTTGTTAGACCAAGAGGTTAAAATGAAAAAATATCAAGAGAAAAGGCCGTGGGGAGGTTTTGAACAATTCACTTTAAATGAGATTTCTACAGTAAAAATTCTCACAATCAAAGCAAAAAAAAGATTGAGTTTACAAAAACACAAAAACAGAAAAGAATTTTGGAGGGTTTTAGATAATCCGGTTAAAGTAACAATTGGAGATAAGGAGATTGTAGGAAAAAAAGGAGATGAATTCATGATTAACAAAAATACTAATCACAGACTTGAAGGATTAGAAAGCGAAGGACACATATTGGAAATTGCATTTGGAAAATTCGATGAGAAAGATATAATTAGAATAGATGATGATTTCGGAAGGTCTTAATTCTAAAATGAAATTAATATTTTTACATGGACCACCAGCTGCAGGAAAATTTACTGTAGCAAAGGAATTGGCAAAAATAACAAAGTTCAAACTTGTACACATACATGATTTTTATGATCCTTTAGCAGAAATGTTTAATGAAGATAACTATTACCAAATAATTGAGATATTGAACAAGAATTTTCTGAATTTATTTGAAGGGGCATCTAAACTAAAATTAAAAGGAATAGTTTTTACTTATTCGGAAATAGCCCAAGATAATTATAAATTTCCAAGAGCAGTGATTAAATTAATGAGAAAACAAAAAGGCACTATCCATTTTGTTAGCATCTCTTGTAATGAAAAAGAATTATATAAAAGAGTGATTCGTCCTTCTAGACAAAAAGGTTATAAAACAAAGAAGAAGTCAGAAATGGATTGGATGCTAAAAAATAAAGATTATTCTAAAAGAGTTCCAGGAGTTAAGACTTTAGAAATTGATAACACAAAACTTTCTTCAAAAAAAGTTGCTCAACAAATTAAAAAACATTTTAAGTTAAAATAATTTTATAAAAATGAAATCAATAGAAGAACTAACAAAAAAAAATCTGAAAGAAATTAAGCTTATTGTTTTTGATTTGGATGGAGTTTTAGTTCCAAGAGGCACAAAAATAAAACAAATCGGAAACACAACTTGTTATGAAACAAAAAAGATAGCAAAGAAACAAATTGAACAAATAAAAAAATTGAACAAGTTAGGATTCAAAGTAAATATTAATTCTGGAAGGGGTTTGTACATGTTGCAAGAAATGTTTAGTGAAGTTTTATCTTTTATTAGTTTAACTTATGAAAACGGAAGCGCTACTTGGTTCGAAGGAAAAACTTATCAACATGTCAACAGCTTCGACAAACTAAAAGAAATTTCTAAAGAGTTAAAAAAAGTAAAACATAAAAATATCAAAGGATTCGAACCGAAAGAATTTATTATCACCCTCCATTGCAAAGATCGTGTTAAAGAAATAGAAACGATCGCGAAGAAATACAAAAAACTTTACTACATTTGGAATGACGAAGCTTACGATTTTGGAATCAAAAAAATTCAAACGAAACCAACTGGATTGAAAATGGTGATGAAATTATTTAAATTAAAAAAGAAAAATGTTCTAGCTCTCGGCGATAATTATAACGACAAAGAGTTATTGAACGAGGCTGGGCTAGCTGTTTCTGCAGACAAGTCAAGACTTAAAGGAGATTTTTATGTTCCGCTTAAAGGAAAATTTCTCCCGGCAGATTTGTTGATGCAAACGATCATAAAAGCGCGCGGATGATTTTTGAGCAGAGATTTTAAAAACAACAAATCACTCTTAGTGGAACTAAAGAGGTTAATGAATGGAAAAAATTTTTGAAGACTCACACATTCTCTACATGGGTACTTACCCTCCAAGAGAATGTGGGATAGCAACTTTCACAAAAGACGTGACAAATGCAATCGAAAAACGACTTCCCACGTCGATAAATACTGGAATAGTTGCCATGAACAATAATGGAGTAAATATTTACAACTATCCAAAACAGGTAGTGCATCAAGTAAGTGACACTGACATGAACGATTACATCGAGACTGCAAATAAAGTTAACTCGTCAAGAAATATCCAATTAGTTAATATCCAACACGAGTTTGGAATTTTCGGAGGCGAACGGGGAGACTATCTTTTGACATTTTTAGAAATTGTTGACAAGCCAGTTGTCATAACTTTTCATTCTGTTCTACCCGACCCAGATGAAAGACTTAAAAAAGTAGTGCAAGCAATTTCAGAAAAAGTAAAGTGTATTGTAGTAATGACTCAGAAAGGAGTAGAGATTCTTAGAGAAGATTATGGCGTCGAGTCCCCAATACAAGTAATTCCTCATGGAATTCCAGTAACCTCTTTCGAAGACCAAACTCAAGAGAAAGCTAACTTAGGATATTCGGACAAAATAGTTCTTTCATCTTTTGGTATGATGAGTTCAGGAAAAGGTTATGAATCTGTAATTGAATCACTTCCAGAAATTGTAAAGAAATTTCCAAATTTAATTTATTTGATTGTCGGTGAAACACATCCAAATGTAAGGAGAGAAGAAGGAGAGGAATACAGAAATTATTTGACTAAGAAAATTAAAGAACTCGGTCTAGAAGGACATGTAAAATTCTATAACAAATATCTTACGTTAGAAGAAATAATAAAATATTTGAAAGCAACAGATATTTATGTGGTCTCAAATAAAGAACCATCACAAATAACATCTGGAACTTTATCTTATGCAATGGGTTGTGGGCGTGCAGTTATTTCAACTCCATTTTTACATGCCAAAGACGCAATTGATTCAAACAGAGGCATCCTTACTGAATTTGAAGATCCAGAATCCTTCACCAAAGCAATTTCTCATTTACTAGAAAATCCTGAATTAAGGAAGAGCATGGAAAAAAATGCATATTACTACACGAGACATATGACTTGGCCAAATGTAGCAATCCATTATTGTGATTTATTCAAGAAATATACTGATTTAAATTCAGAAGGAATAGATGCACAACCAAAAGTGGACATTTCACATTTGATGAAATTAACGGACGATTTTGGAATCATTCAGTTTGCAAATCAATCGACTCCTGATTTAGAATCTGGCTACACTCTTGATGATAATGCCAGAGCAATATTGGTTTGCGTAAAACATTATGAAAAATTCAGAGAATTTAAACAATTAAACTTGATAAGAACTTATTTGGATTACATAAAATATGTTCAAAAAGAAGATGGGAAATTATACAATCTCGTCGACAAACATAAAAAAATCTATGGTGATTGGAGTGAAGATGCACAAGGGAGAGCAATCTGGGCATTAGGTTATTTATTATCTTCACCAAGCATGCCAGAGGACTTTAGAAATGATGCAGAATCAATATTGCTGAAATCATTAAAATCTTCTTCAGAAATAAAATCGCCAAGAGCAATTTCTTTTATGATTCAGGGACTTTACTTTTACAACAATCTTAAAAATTCACATAATGTACGATTCAAAATAAAACAGCTAGCAGATATTCTTTTGGACTTATATGAAAAAAATTCAAATCCTTCTTGGAGATGGTTTGAAAACGCTTTAACATATGCAAACAACAAATTATCTGAAGCACTACTTTATGCTTATTTATCTACAGGAAACAGAAATTATTTAGATGTTGGATTGGAAAGCTTTAATTTCTTAATGTCTGAAACATTTGAAGGAGAGACTTTTGTTCCAATTGGACAAAGAGAATGGTATGTTCAAGGACAAAAGAGATCTTATTATGATCAACAGCCAATTGAAGCAGCATATATGGTTCAAACTTTAATCCTTGCTTACAAAATAAGTCGAAATGAAAAATATAGGGAAAAAGCTATACAAACTTTCAAATGGTTTACTGGAAAAAATTCATTGAATCAAGTCATATACAATGAAGTAACTGGGGGTTGCCATGATGGTCTCGGGGAAAATTCAATAAATTTAAATCAAGGCGCAGAATCAACTATTTCTTATTTGCTGGCAAGACTTTCATTAATGGATCTAAGATTGAAATAAATTTTTCCCTTTCTTACACGATGCCTATGCGTAATGGCAAATAAGAAGCTTTTAATATATTGAGTTTTTTTAATTAACATGGGTGATTCGAAAAAAGAGGCTTACGATAAAGCAGTTTGGATTTTAGAAAAATGTTCTACTCCGAATGGTTTCTTTGCAGCTTATCCTGGTTATGATATGGTATTCGGAAGGGACTCTATGATTATTTCTTTAGGAGCCAGTTTAGTTGATAATGATAAATTAAAAAAAACGTTCAAAAAATCTTTAATTACTCTAGGAAAGAACCAGTCTAAACTAGGGCAGATTCCAAATGCAGTAGACAAATTTGTAAAAAAAAGAAAACACCATGTAGACTATAAATCAATTGATTCAAGTTTGTGGTTCATCATAGCACATTACATTTATCGAGAAAGGTACAAAGATTTTTCTTTCTTCAGAAAAAATCAAAAAAAGATTAAGAAAGCAATTACTTGGCTAGCTTATCAAAATATGGGGGAAGACGAAATGCTGGAGCAATTACCAACAACTGATTGGCAAGATGCATTTCCACACAGATATGGGCATACAATAAATTCTCAAGCATTATGGTATCATGTTCTAAATTTGATTAAAGATAAAAAATTAGCTGGAAAATTAAAGAAGAAAGTAAATGAAAGCAAAGACGATAAGTTATGGAATGGAAATTTTTATTTACCTTGGAGATGGAAAAATCATAATAAATACCAAGAAAGGGGAGAATGGTTTGATACTTTGGGAAATCTATTGGCAATCATTTTTAATTTAGCAGAAAAAAATCAATCAGAAAAAATTCTTTCATACATTAAAAAAAATGGAATTGCAAAACCATTTCCCATGAAGGCAATTTATCCTCCAATCAAAAGGGGAAGCAAAGATTGGCAAGATTATTTTTTAGATGCAGAATCCGGAAAATCTTGGCATTATCTTAACGCAGGAATTTGGACATATATTGGGGGATTCTATGTTTGTGCTTTGGTAAAGATGAAAAAATTCAAAGAAGCCGAAAGACAATTACAAAAACTTGCAGAAGCTAATATGAAGAATGATGGAAACTTCGCAGAATGGCTTCATGGTCAAACAGGAGAAATTGGAAAATCTCAAGCAGGAGAAGAAAGCTATCAAGGCTGGAATGCTGCAATGTATATCGTTGCTCACGAATCAGTTAAGAAAAAGAAGTGTCTGATTTAGGAAGTATAACTGTTAAGTAGTAACAAATAGCAAGGTTTAAATACTTTAATCTTCTTACTAAATTAATAAAAATGGAGAACACAAAAATGAATACAGAACCAGAAAGATATAGAGTTAGAATTGAGGGCTTTGGAACTCCTTATTTTGACGAGGCTATGAGCACAATTGCATACCAATTTGGTGCTATGGGACACAGTAATGAGGAATTGGGTGTGGATGAACAATCCAGAAAGCAAATGAGGAGAGTAGACGCCTTATTTAGTAATAGAGAAGACGCTGGGAGTCTTGTAG
>CAZJVQ010000001.1:6853-17648 GCA_964549605.1 Candidatus Woesearchaeota archaeon
TAAACATGGTTGGTGCTCCAACTGAAATATATCATATGGATGTAAAAAAACTTTAATTTTTTTTAAATTAATCTTTTAAGAAAAAGAAGTGTCTGGTTTAGGTTCTTCTCTTTTCATAACATATCTTTCAATTAAATCTAACATTCTTTTGGAAGTAACTTTGTAATGGAAATTATCCAAAGCATATTTTGCTGCAGCGCTACCCATTCTCTCTCTCAAATCATCGTCTTTCAAAAGTCTTAGAGTAGATTCTGCAAGTTGCTCAACATTAGCTTTATATGCAAAAGTCTTAGGTTCTTTGAATTTTATTTGATGATTTTCTTCAAATCCCATCCAAGTGTAAGCCCATTCTCTATCCAATTTAACTTCAGATTCAATATCAACTAAAAAACCAGTTTCCCCATGAACAACAACATCTTTTGGACCCCCAACATTAATTGAAATCACTGGTTTACCGCAAGCTTGAGCTTCCAATTGAATCATACCAAATCCTTCTAATCTAGATGGGGCAGCATAAACATCACAAGCATTAATTACTGCAGACATAAATTCAGGAGAATATTCTCCACTAAGATAAATTATTCTATTCCTATCCAATCCAAGTTCTTCTATTAACTCATCCTCTTCATTTCCGTGATTTTCTGCAGAAAAACTCTCATTAGTTTTGAGAACATATTTCCAATTTGGGACCTCTTTTTCAATTTTCGCAATAGCCCTAAGCATTTCTTGAGCTCCTTTACTTGTGACATCCCCTCCAGCAGTGAAAATCATTTTTTCATCATCTCCAATACCTAACATAGATCTAAGTTCAACTATCTTAGGATCATCTCTGCCCATAGGATAAAAAATCTCTGGATTGAAACCAATTGGACAAACATGAATATTATTTCCACTCAATCCATCTCTAATATAAGTTTCCTTAACCCAATTACTAGTAGTAACAAGCAATGGAGAATTTTCTAAAACATAGTGATAGTTAGCAATCCATCCGTTAGCGTTAAACCAAGGAACAGCCTTTATTCCGTGATTCAATGGACTAGAAACCAACTCAGGAGTATTTCCCCAATAACCAACTCCAATCACCACATCTGGTTTAAACGATTTGTAAGCCCAAAGTTTTTGAAGATTATCATCACGATTACAAGACATGACTTCAACACCCAATTCTCTAAGTCCCTTAACTAAGTAATGCCCTTGCAAACTCTGACCATCACCTTCAAGCGGATAAGGATACAAAACTAATATCTTCATTTTAATACAAAGGCCTCTTTTTTATCACAACTCAATGTTTCAAAGCTGTCATCATTAAAGCCATAGAATTCTTTTATCAATTTTAATTTATTAAGATAGTGGTGCTCGCTTAGTGTAGTTTCATAATCTGAATTTTGTTTAGGTTTGGGAATTTTTAGATTAAGAATTCCTAGAGTTGATTGTTCACTTTTTTCATAATCAAAGAAATAAACTTTATCACCTTCAAGTTCGCCATTTTCAATAAGTTTCTTAACAGCTTTATGAGTTTCAATATGTCTCAAATGCCCATATTCTCCATTTTCTCCGTGGGTAAAAACAAAATCATATTCTTTTTCAGGAAGTAATGATTTTATTTTGTCAGAAACTTCCTCAATTTTTAAAGGTTCTAAAACTTCATCATCCAAATCAGAAATAATACTTTTAGAATTATAAAATTCACAAACTCTTTTGAATTTTAGAGCCCTATCTGGATCTTCTTTTCTACAAAGGGAAATTATTGTCCATTCCCAATCTTGATTTTCTAAAATCGTTCCACCCATCCAAATAGTTTCATCATCAGGATGAGCCACAATCACCAAAGCCTTTTTCATTAAACATAATCAGAAAAAATCTATTTAAGTTTTCTTGTTCTTTAGTTTGCTAGCAGCCTTTTTGTCTAAAATAAATGTAACGTCTTTATGTTTTCTCAAAAAACTAGCAGGAACCTTTTCAGTAATTTTTTCTTCAAGGGCCTTTGAAATTGCTTCAGCCTTTTTTTTTCCAAATGCCAATAAAATAATCTTCTTAGAACTCATTATCTCTTTTATTCCAAGAGTATAGGCGTGTCTTTCTCCAAATAATTTATTTGCAATCAGGGTATTTCTTGCAAGTTTAACTTTTCTTATAGAACTATTCTTTTTTGAACCAGGTTCATTAAATCCGATGTGCCCATTTTTACCAATTCCCAAAATCTGAATATCGGTTTTAGGAATTTTCTTAGTTTTTGAATCTGGAAAATGGATATTCTTCTTAGAAATATTTATTTTACTAAAAAAATGTTTGTCCATAAAATAATGAAAACTTTTCTTATACTTTACATCAACATATTCATCTAAATTAAATGTTTTAATCTTAGAAAAATCTAATTTATTTTTAACTAAATTTTTGTAAAAAGGAATCATAGTATTTCCAGTAGCTAAACCAAGAACTAATTCTGGATTTTTCCCAATTAACTTAGAAACAATCTCAGAAGCTTTTTCTGAAACTTGTTTTTTATCTTTTAGAATGAGGATTTTCATTTTTCATATTTTTGAAGATATCTTTGAAACTTATTTTTCTAACACTAACAACTTTATCTCCTCCTCCTGAATAAATTAGTAAATGTTTTCCATCCAAAGTTGGAACAGCCCCTGTAGGAAATACTACATTACTAATGAATCCTTCTTTTTCATATTTCTTAGTTGGTTTAAACAAAGGATTATTTTTTGGAGATCTTGCAATTATTTTTGAGGGATCTTTTAAATCCAATAGCGCGGCTCCAGCAGAATAAACTCCATTGTCCTTAATATTTCTCACACCATGATAAATTATTAACCATCCTTTTTTGGTTTTTATTGGCGGAGCACCTCCTCCAAGTCTATTTTCTTCCCAAGAATTTTCTCTAGGTTGCATAATTGATTTTTCCTTACCCCAATAAATCAAATCCTTTGAATGAGAAATCCAAATACTTGGTTTAGAGAACTCAAAAAATCCTTCAGGTCTGTTCAAAGCAACATATTCTCCACCTATTTTTTCAGGAAATAAGAAAGCATCTTTATTTTGCTCCCTGAAAATAATTCCATGTCTTTCCCATTTGATTAAATCTTTGGAAGTTGCTAAAGAAGTGCAAACTCCTTCACGATCAGCTATACTAACATAAGTCATAATATATTTATTCCCTATTTTTACAATTCGAGGATCTTCAACGCCATATGCACTACTGTCTTTTCTTCCAGTATAAGCCGGCCTTTGAAATATCTTTTCTACTTTAAAACCATCTTCACTGATAATCACTTTTCTGAAGTGAGAAATTGTAGAAAGTTTACAAACACCATCTTTAACTTTAACAACATTACCTCCCATCTTAAATGCTTCACCCCTACTAATCCTTCCATAATGTTTTTTATAATCAGCTTCAGAAGAAATTACTGGACAAGATTTCAATCCTTTTTCTTTTCCATCTTTAGATTCAGCAATTCGAACAAAAAGTGCAATCTTTTTATTAGGCAATCTAATTGCTGCAGGATTCAAAACTCCTTTAACATCCCAGCCTTTAAACGAAGGCTTAAAGTCGTACCTCTTTAACAATAATTTATCGGTTTTCTCTTTCTTCATTTTCACACCCTTTATATTAATAAGAAAAAGTTATTTATAAAATTGTGGATGGATCTTATATTAGAAGATTATCAATAGTTTGTTATTGATAATTTTATGTTAAATACAATTAGAATTAAGGGGGACAAGATTTTTTCTTGCATCATTTTCCAATGATCTTATATAATCCTAAATTGTTTTAATTAGTATGAGGGCTAAAAAAGTTTTTGACAATAAATTGATTGGGTATGTCTATTTTATATTAAATTATAATCCAAGACTTTCAGATAGAAAGAGTTTTGTTGCAAAATTAATTTCTGATGTACACGAAACGACTATTGGTTTTGCTGGTTTCAAAAGCAAGAAGTATCTTCAGCAGTATCTTCAATTTCAGCTTTTTGATGATGAAGAATATGGCAATTTGCCAAAATATAATTTTGATAAGAAGAAAATACTTCAGATCATTGAAGATACCTTATTAAAGTGCCACAATAAACTTCCAGCAAAACCTACAAGAACTTTCCTCTTGCCAAGTTTTAATTCTTTTGTAAAAAATGAAATGAATGGTGTTGGTGGTTTTTCACCATGGAAAAATACAATCTTAATTGACATTAATCCTAGTGTTAAAAATTGGGAAACTACTCTCAAAAACACAATTGCCCATGAATACAATCATTCAGTAGTTTACAATTTTCACAAGTGGGAATCGCTTCTAGATAGTTTGATTTTTGAAGGTTTTGCGGAATATTTTAGAGAACAAGTTGTTGGTGGAGAAAGAGCTCCATGGGCAAAAGCAGTTTCCCGAAAAGAATGTAAAAAACATTTTTTCAAATTGAAAGAAAAATTTAACTCAAAAAACCACCAACTATATAGGGAAATATTTTTTGGAAGCGAAAAGTATCCTCTTTGGCTCGGCTATTCTCTTGGCTATCAAATTGTAAAGTCGTTTCTTAGTAAAAATAAAGATGAATCTTGGATTGATATTGTCAAAATAAAACCTAAAGATGTTTTAAAACAATCTAATTTTTAGCCCAATAATTTGGTAGGATGCGCCCCTGCGTCATACTATGCCTACGCTTCGCTTAGGCATTTTTTCTTGCAGAAAAACAAATAACAGAAATTATCTAGTTCAGACTTGCAGACTCTTTCATCAAAATTTGATTTTCCAGCTCTGTTCACGAGGGAAAATCAAACTCCTTTTAATCCCAATATTAATTCTTACCTCTTTTTGAACCAACAACTTTAGCATATTCAGGTATAGTATCTTTTGTAAATTTTTTCATACCTTCAATGGTTTTCTTATGATTTAATAGCTTCTTAATAACTGAGAATGGAACTGTAGCAATATCTGCTCCAACTTCAGAAACTTCCCTAAATTGTCTGACACTTCTTATACTTGCAGCAAGAACTTGGGTATCTGTTCCTTTCAAAGCTTCAACACAACTTCTAACAAGGTGAACTCCAGAAATAATCCCATTATCATTAAGAATTTTTTTGCCTTTCTTGAAACCATCCTTAGGAAAATAATCTTTTTTATCAAACTTTATTCTATTAACTTCTCTCAAATAATCATCTTCTCTACCTGTGAAAGGACTTACAAATTTAGCTCCTGCCTTAGAAGCCAACAATGCTTGCTCTGGAGTAAAAATCAAAGTACAATTAACGGGAATTCCTTTTTTAGACAAAGTTCTTATTGCCTTAATTCCATCAGAACTTGTAGAACATTCAGATTCCATGCAAGGATTTACAGGTATCTTAACATAAACATTTTTTGCAACTTTGTTAAATTTATTATAAATAGTCAAACCTTCATCAACCATATCTTCATAAGTGCGTCCTACAACCTCCAAACTAACCGGCTTTCCTTTACAAGCCCTAAGGATATCTTTTATGTAAGATTCCATATTTGATCCTTTATGTTTCTCTGCAGCTTTCTTAATCAAACTAGGATTAGTGGTAACTCCTTCAAGAATCCCATAACTCAAGATCTCTTTTATTTCATCAATGTCCGCACTGTCTATAAATAATTTCATTTTATCCTCTCAATATTAATAAGCAATTTTCCATTATAAATTTTCCCATAACAACCTTTAAAAATAATTAACAATAGTTAACTTTATGCAAGAATTAACAAATTTGAACAGAGAAATCTTAGATTCAAGTAATCTGGAGGATCTAAAATTCAAATCCGAGAAAGGATTAAGCGAAGAGTTAGTTAGACAGATCTCATCAGATAAAGGAGAACCAGAATGGATGCTTCAAAAAAGGCTTGAAGGGTTAAAACTATTCGGAGAACTAGCATTTCCAAATTATGGGCCAGATATTTCTGATTTGAACCTTGACGAAATTCACTTCTATATTAAACCGAATGCAGAAAAGAATTCAAAGAATTGGGAAGATGTGCCAAAAGAAATTCGCGAAACTTACGAAAAATTAGGGATTCCTCAAGCAGAAAGAAAATCGTTGGCAGGAGTTGGAGCCCAATATGAATCAGAAGTTGTTTATCACAATATGAAAAAAGAATTTTCGGAGAAAGGAGTTATTTTTGAAGATATGGATGTAGCAGTAAAAAAATATCCAGAGTTAGTTAAAAAATATTTCATGAGTTCTTGTGTAAAGCCTTCATTACACAAATTCACAGCATTACATGCAGCAGTCTGGAGCGGGGGGACTTTTATTTATGTTCCAAAAGACGTGGAAGTTGAATTACCTTTACAAGCTTATTTTAGAATGAATGCAAAAAACGGAGGACAATTCGAACACACATTAATAATTGCTGATGAAGGATCAAAAGTGCATTATATCGAAGGATGTTCCGCACCTTTGTATTCTGAAAACAGTTTACATGTTGGCTGTGTAGAAATTCACGCGTTAAAAAATTCAAATGTTCGTTACAGTAGCATAGAGAACTGGAGCAAAAACACTTACAATCTAAACACAAAACGTGCAATTGTACATGAAAACTCATTGATGGAATGGGTAAATGGGAACATGGGAAGCAAAGTTACAATGTTGTATCCTTGCAGCGTTTTAATAGGAAAAAACGCAAAAACAAATTATGTTGGAATTGCATTTGCAGGAAACGGACAGAACCAAGATACTGGTTGCAAAGTTTATCATCTTGCCCCAAATACAAGTTCGTCAATTATTAGTAAAAGCATAAGCAAAGAAGGCGGAATTACAAATTATCGCGGTTTAGTTGATCTAAAGAAAGGATGTGTGAATTCAAAGACAAGTGTAAAGTGCGATGGATTAATGTTAGATAACGAAAGCAAAGCAATAACAATTCCTTCAATGCAAGTGTCTGAAGATCAAGTGGAAGCATCTCATGAAGCAACAATTGGGAAGATTGGTGAAGAACAATTATTTTATCTTATGTCTCGTGGTTTAAGTAGAGAAGAAGCAACTAAGATGATCGTCTTAGGTTTTATTGAACCTCTGATAAAAGAACTCCCATTAGAATACGCAGTAGAATTAAATAGATTGATTGAATTGGAGATTGAGAATTCGGTGGTTTAAAATGAAAACAAAAAATATTTATTCATTACCCCTTAATAAAAAAGAGATCAAAATAGCGATTTCTAGCAAAAAAGCACATTTTGGACATCTAAGGAATGCAATTGATTTTCCATTATCAGAAGGGACAAAAATTCTTGCAGCAAAATCTGGAAAAGTTATTGCGGTAAAACAAAGTTCAAGAGTAGGAGGATTAAACCCAAAATACATCGGGAACAAATACCTCAATTATATCTCAATACAACATAATCAGGATGAAATATCGGAATACGCCCACCTAAAATATAAAGGAGCTTTTGTAAAAAAAGGAGATAAGGTAAAAACAGGACAGATAATTGGATTAAGTGGGAACACCGGATATACTTCTGAACCACATTTGCATTTTCATGTCGCTAAGATAAATAATTCGAAAGAAGGATGGGAAACATTAGAGGTTAGATTCAATGAAGAATTAAAAATAAGAAAAAATATATTTGGAATATTATTTTGGTATTTATTAGGTAAATTAAAATGAAACTAAATAACAAAACAGCAAAACAACTGAAAAAAGATTTCCCTATTTTTAAGAATCATAAAAATCTTGTGTATCTAGACAACGCTGCAACAACCCAAAAACCAAAACAAGTAATTGAGAAAATAAAAGATTTTTACGAAAACTCAAACGCAAATATTCACAGAGGAGTTTATGATTTAAGCGAAACTTCAACAGAACTATATGAAAATGCAAGAAGAATAGTTGCAAAATTCATTAATGCAAATGAAAAAGAAATTATTTTTACAAAAGGAACAACTGATTCAATTAATTCTCTTTCAAGAGTAGTTGATTCTTTGATTTCAAAAGAAAAAAATGAAATAGTTTTAACAGAATTTGAACATCATTCAAATTTGATTCCTTGGCAACAATTAGCAAAACGAAATAATCTGAAATTAAAATTTATCAAAATTAATGACGAATTTGAACTTGATTTGAAAGATGCTAAAGAAAAAATAACAGACAAAACAGCAATTGTTTCTATTTCACAAGTATCAAATGCTTTAGGTTCCATAAATCCTGTTGAAGAAATTATAAAAATTGCAAAACAAAAAAAAGCAATCATAGTTATGGATGCAGCTCAAAGCGCACCACATATTAAATTAGATGTTAGAAAATTAAATTGCGATTTCTTAGCTTTTTCAGGACATAAAATGTTAGCTCCTTTTGGGATAGGAGTTTTATATGGGAAAAAAGAATTGTTAGAAAGTTTACCTCCGTTTGAATTTGGAGGGGGAATGATTAAGAAAGTTTCATTAGAAGAATCTGAATTTGCAAATGTTCCTGAAAAGTTCGAAGCTGGAACGCCAAATGTTGAAGGAGCTGTAGCTTTAGCAGAAGCAATAAAATATCTTGAAAAAATTGGAATGAATCAAATTGAAAGTTGGGAAAGAGAATTAATGAAATACGCTTTAGAAAAAATAAAAGATGTTGAAATATACGGTGCAAAAAACTCATCAGGAATTTTATCATTCAATATTAAAGGAATACATCCTCATGATGTTGCATCCATGCTTAATGATTATAAAATTGCAGTAAGGGCAGGACACCATTGTAATATGCCTTTAATGAAAAAGCTTGGAATCTCTGGAACTGTTAGAGCGAGTTTTTATTTTTACAACACTTTCGAAGACATTGATAAATTAGTAGATTCAATTAAAAAAATAAAGGAGAAATTTTCAAAATGAATTTAAAAATAAAGATTGAGGAAAGAGCGCGAGAAAAATCAGGGGTTGTCTCGCAATGAACGAAACATTTTCAGACAAATTATACAAAGAACATATCATGGAACTTTACAAAAGTCCGAGAAATTATGGGGAATTGGAAAACCACACACATGAACATACTGAAACAAATTCTTCATGTGGAGATGAAATCACTTTACAACTCAAAGTAAAAGATAAAAAAATTGAAGACGTAAAATTCCAAGGAAGTGGTTGTGTTATGAGTTTAGTTTCTTCATCTTTGCTTACAGATAAAATTAAAGGAATGAAATTAAAGGACGCTAAAAAATTAACTAAAGAGGATGTTTTAGATTTGTTGAAAATAAAAGTAAATCCTTCTAGGTTGAAATGTGTTCTTTTGTCTCTAGAAAATTTAAGGAGAATATAATGTCTTTTTTTGAAATAAAAAACCTATCAGCAGAAATTGAAGATAAGAAAATTTTAGATGGAATTAATTTAGAATTAGAAAAAGGAAAAGTTTATGCTTTAATGGGTCCAAACGGAAGTGGAAAAAGTACTTTGGCAAACGTTTTAATGGGAAACCCAAAATTTAACTCAGAAGGAGAAATTATTTTTGAAGGAGAAGATATTTCAAATTTTTCCCCAGATGAAAAAGCAAAAAAAGGTTTGTTCCTATCTTTCCAATATCCTTCAGAAGTTTCAGGAATTACTGTATTAAATTTTCTAAGGACAGCTTATAATTCAATTCATGAAAAAAAACTTTCTATATTAGATTTTCAAACTTTAATTGAAGAAAAGGCAAAGGAAATAAATTTAGATTTAGGATTTTTATCAAGATATTTAAATGAGGGTTTTTCTGGAGGAGAAAAGAAAAAATTAGAAATTTTACAATTACTGGTATTAAATCCTAGATTAGTAATTTTGGATGAAACTGATTCTGGATTAGATGTAGACGCATTAAAAATAATTTCACAAGGAATTAACAATTTTATGTCTAAGGATAAGTGTGTATTAATAATTACACATTATAAAAGAATTCTAGAATATATTAAACCGGATAAAATATTTATTATGTGTAAAGGGAAAATTGTAAAAGAGGGTGGAGAAGAATTAGTTCAAAATATTGAAGAAAAAGGTTACAACTAACTTCTAAAAAAATAATAAAAAATAAAAAATAAAATTAAGCAAGTTCTGCTTCGATAATTTGCTGGAATACACTAAATGGTTGTGCACCACTTACGACTTGTCCATTAATTACGAAATATGGTGTTCCTCTTGCCCCTGCAGATTGTCCATCAGTTGTGTCCTTTAACACTTCACTTCTGAATTCCCCAGAGTCCAAGCAAGATCCAATATCGTATCCAATGTCACTAGCCCATTTCTTCAAATTATCTACACTTAAAGATGCTTGATTTGCGAATATTTGGTCATGCATTTTCCAGAAAGCTTCATCCCCTCCTTGATCCCTAACACATTCAGTAGCTTCTGCTGCTGGTTGAGCCATAGGGTGGATACTTGTTAATGGAAAATCTCTGTAAACAAAATTCACTTTACCAGTGTCAATGTATTGTGTTTTTATCTGACCCAATGTTTCTGACCAGAATCTTCCACAGAATGGACATTGGTAATCAGAGAACTCAATTATAGTTACTGGAGCGTCTTTATCACCAAGAACTGCATCGTCATCAATGCTCGCTTTTACAACACTAGGTGTGGGTGCTGGACCATTGTTAACCACTTGTCCAGTTGGACCGCCATTACCTGTGAAAACAAAAAAACTTCCAACAACTAACACTGCCAATAAAACAAATGTGGCGTATTTCCACAAATCATCTTTCTTTATCGTTATTGTTCCTTCTTCAGACATTTTTTCCCTGTTTATTTAGTTATCATCAATCGATGAGTATTAAATTTTACAAACAACTCCCTTTTTTATATCTTTTGATATCTTAAAAATTGAAAACCCAAGAATCCCTATAGC
>CAZJVQ010000001.1:17658-20239 GCA_964549605.1 Candidatus Woesearchaeota archaeon
CTATAGCCAACCAAGATAATTCTAGGCCTCCAAATGGTAAAAAAGTCAATACTACTGCGCTTATCCCTAAAAGGGGAAGTAATCCGATTCCACATGCAGCACAACCTGGAGCCAAAATTCCTAAAAAAATTCCAATAGTTCCAAAAAATCCAAGCTCTTTTGAAGTACTCTTAGTAACATTTGTTCTGTAAGCAATTAGGCTAAAAAGGATTCCCAACAAAATTCCAATTAAAATCAAACTAATAAAAGATGAAAATGTAATTGTTTGTTTGAATCCAAAGAAGATTGTAAAAAAAAACTGAGTGCCTTGAAAAAAACCAAGTTTCCCGTAATAAGAAATTATGGAAGAAAAATTAGAGATAAAAACATTAACTGAATAAAAAATTAAAAAGATTAAAATCGCGGATAAAGAATATTTCCAATTACCGAAAACTTCTTCAAACGTGGAAATTAAATCTCTTATTTTCATGTTAATTCACAATAATAGTTCCATCCATCTGTGAGTGTCCAGATCCGCAGAAAACATTACAGAAGAATGAGAAAGTTCCTTTTTTACTTGCAATGAATTCTACACGCACATTTTCTCCTGGCAAGAGTTTTTCATTTACTCCAAATTCAGAAATCATAATTCCATGATCGACATCAACACTTTCAATATTCAAAACAACAGTATCTCCAAAATCAACTTCGATTGTATTTGGATCGAATTCCCATTGTTTTGCAATAACATTAAATTCCTTAATACTGGAAGTTGATTCGGTGGGTTCTGATGGTTGATCTCCTCCAAGGTCTAAAGAAGGAATATCCACATCCACTCCAAGATTGTCAGCAATATTTTCTACTGTTCCTCCATAGAACATTTGGTAAGCGAGAAACGCTCCAACTATAAGTACAACTGCTACAAGCAAAATTTTTTTATTCATTTTGTTAAGATTATTTATTTAAGTAGGATCCCAAGTTCCAACTTCTAGCTCCGTATATTGCAAGAACAAAGAAGCTTAGTAAATAAAGAAGAGCTAATTCTCCACCATTCAGCAAAGGATTCCAACCTCTAGGGAAGTGAGCAATGAATAGTGCGCCTAACATATCAATGATTCCAATTAATGCTGCAATTTGAACAAATAACCCAAAAGCAATAAGTAATCCTGCAGTGAATTCAATAACTCCTGCTAGTCCCATCAAACTAAATAATTCAACTTGGTTACCGGAGAATAATCCAAATAACTTCTGAGCTCCATGTTGAAAGAACATAAGCCCAACTAAAACTCTAAAAGCAAAGTAAAAATAATTTTGATTCTTCTTAAATAATTTATCAACTTTTTTTATCATTGTAATCCTAATGTAATTTTTCTTTATAAATATTATGAAAAGATTACGCCAAGATTAAACAAATTTAATAAATATTAACTTCTAAAATCCTGCCCAAGTTCCTTTAAGAATAATTCTATTTTGATTATTTACACTTAATGCCTCTTTAAAACCACGAGCTAAAAAGTCAAGAGTTGTATACATTGACCAAGAACCACTATCTATTTTTATGATAAATGTTTGCTCGTTTGTTTGTTCTATCTTATGCATCGCATCAGAAGATATTTCTCTTGAAAGATTATCGTAAAGCATAAAAACTTTTCTTGGATTTTCAACTCTTTCTGGAAATCTAATTCTTATTTGAGCTTTTGCAGGCTTTATGTTTATTTGTTCTCGGGTGATGAATATACTTTGTTTTTCCTTTTCTTTTTCATAACTCTGTTCTTCAGTTAATTTTAAACTTCCATCATGATTAAATTGTAAAAAGCCCATTTTAACTTTAAGAAAAAAGTGTCTTTTAAATATTTATTTTAATTATAAAAAGAACGCCCCGACCAGGAATCGAACCTGAATGCCTAAAAGGCTCCGCTTTCGAGGCGGATGCAGTACCATTGTGCCATCGGGGCTTAATCTTAATTTGTAAGATTTATCTAACCAAGCTAACATCAAGCAAGGTCTCTAAGAAAGGATTATCAAAAACATGAAGTTCGAGATTTCCATCTATAGATAAATTTTTTCCGTCAAGAACCATCCCTACAAGCTTTCCTTCTTCATCGTAAATTTGGCTTGTTTCTCTTTTGACGGAAAAATTTTTTTCTGAAAGCAACTTGTAAAGCCCAACTTCTCCTCCTGACAGAGAATCGACATCATAAATGCATATTTTTTTCATAAGTTTAAAAAAATTGGCGATATAAAAATTTATCGTTCACCATAACATTTTTAAAAAAATTAAACTACTTCTAGAAATGGCACATGAATTACCTCCTTTAGAATATCCTTACGATTCTTTAGAACCACATATCGATAAAGAAACAATGACTATCCATCATGACAAGCACCATCAAACTTATGTGGATAAATTAAATCAAGCAATAGAAGGACACGAAGAATTATTAGATAAACCAATTGAAGATTTACTGAAAGATTTAGATTCAGTTTCAGATGCTGTAAAAACTGCAATAAAAAATCACGGAGGAGGACATTACAATCATTCTTTCTTTTGGTCAATTTTGAAAAAAGATGTTCAACCTAGTGGAGATGTCTTAGAAGCAAT
>CAZJVQ010000001.1:20249-35958 GCA_964549605.1 Candidatus Woesearchaeota archaeon
GAAGCAATAAATCGAGACTTTGGAAATTATGAAGAATTTGTAGAACAATTCAAACAAGCAGCAGTTACACAATTCGGAAGTGGTTGGGCTTGGTTAGTTTTAGATCCTTCAAGCAAAAAATTAGAAATCTTACAAACACACGATCAAGAATCTCCAATTTCTTTAGGAAAAATTCCTCTGCTAGTAGTTGACGTTTGGGAGCACGCATATTATTTGAAATATCAAAACAAACGTCCAGATTACATCAACGCTTTTATGAACGTAATAAATTGGGAAAAAATCAACGAATATTATGCCCAAGCAACTCAGGCACAATAATTCTAAAATGAAAAAACAACTAATAAAAAAAGATATGTTAATTGGTGACATAGTTGAAAAATATCCTCAGATAGTTCCGATTCTTCAAGGTTATGGTTTGCATTGTGTTGGTTGCGTAATGTCTGGATTCGATACATTAGAAAACGGAGTCCAAATTCATGGGATGGATAAAGAGACTTTCAATATGTTACTAAAAGATATAAATTCAGTTGCTTCTAAAACTCATAATGCTTGAATAATTTTTTCTTTTGAGAAAGTGGTCCAGGATGTTTAAGTCCTATCCCATTTTCAGGACCAGTATAACTCACGAAGTTTTTCCCTGAATCATAATCAAATAATTTTTCTTTTTCAACTTTTTTCCAAGCAGATTTCAAATTTCCAACATAATCTCTTTCCAAATAAAACGAAACATTTTCAGATGTAACTTCTAAATCCCAACCCTTATATTCAAAAAAATCCTCTATTTTGTCGTTAATTCTTCCAACAAGATTTTCTCCAGCATTGAAAGCTAATGAAGCTAAATCTTCATCCTTAAATTCTTTTTTCAATCTGTGAAGAAATTCAGTTCCTCTTCGAATGTTTTGTTCCTCATTAAGTGGATTGATGTTTTCCCAATGAACGTCTAATAAATGCATAACTCCGCCACCGCCTTCTCCATTTAGATTATTGTACCCCCCACTTTCAACAAAAACATGAGAAAAAACTCTATTGGAACTAAAATCAGATTTATTAGAATATTCGTTTATCAAAGGTAAAAGCCTTCTCATATTCTCAACCCTTTCGTGCCCAACAGGAAACCAATTTGGACTTATAACTCTTATAGCGTCTCTTAATTTTTCAAATCCAGCTTTGTCATAAAGGGTATGAAAATCCTTTGGAGAAAGAGATTTAACAATTTCAAGATTTTCATCATGAGTTCCGGTTAGTCCAAATTTCTCTAATATGTTATCATTTCCTTTGGCAGAAATATTCACAATAGGAATAGTTGCTGTAGCTGTAATTCCAGCTAATCCTTTCAAAAAAGTCCTCCTCCCAAATTTATCTTGATATTCCATATTAATTTTATAAGAAATGAAATATGATTGATTTTGTTTATAAACTTTGTTAGTTGGTTTTTTTCTTATAAAATTCTAAAACTAAAGTTACAATTAAACCGATCAAAACAAAGCCAGCAATCTGATAATAAAATGGAACCGTTCCTAAATAAGAGAAAACAAATGCAAAAGGAATTATTCCAATAATTGTTGCAAGAGCATAAGTCCTAAACTTAACTTTTGTAAACAAGCTTAAAGCATAGCTAAGGATATCAACAGGTGTGATCATTCTTAAAACAACAATCCCCCAAAAAACTTCTTCTTTGGAAACTTTCTTTTCAAACTTATTTATTTTTTCAAGTGAAACGAATTTCCGAATTAATGGAACGCCAAATTTTCTCGAAACAAAAAATACAATGAAAGATCCCAAACTCCAACCAACAATATGAATTAATGCAGAATTAAACCATCCCCACATATTTGCAGCGATAGGGACAAAAGGCATCATACTTATTGGGGCTATTACAATTGCAACAATAATTACTAAAAGATAAATTAAAATTCCTGAAAAACCATCTCCAATAATATTTGAAACAAATTCTTGGTTTGTTTTTGCAAGATAAGAAACAAGAATGAATAAGAAGATAATGAACAACGCCCCAAAAAACGCCTTAGTTTTTTCTTTCATTAAATAATTAAATTAAAGAAGTTTTTAAAATATCATAAATTATTTTTTAGAGTCCTGCGTCGATAAACCATAAATGAACCTAGTGATCCAAGTGACATTGCTGCACCACCAAGAATTATATAAAGGGCTCCCCAAGCAGCATCCTTATTTTTTGAATCATAATCTGATTTGATCTTTTCAAAATTTGGATTTGACAAAATTTCTATTCTTTCAGCTAGCAATTGCTGTGTCCGATAAAGTGATATTGGCCCATTTATCTGTTCATCTATTTCTTCCAGTCTCACTACTGGGGAAGATTTACTCTCTTCTACCCTGTGCTCCAAATATTTTACACTGCCCGAGCTCCCAATAATAACCCCCGCCATAGTTCCAGCAAAAAAAAGATTTCTTACTGTAGTATATTTCATAAAATAACTAGGTGAGAATTGTTTTTAAGATTTTCTTTAAGAATGAGATTTTCACTCACACTTTAACGTTCTGACGAGCCCAAAAACCCGCACCAAAAACAAGTAACAATCCTGAAGGAATGTAGGTTCCCATTCCCCAAAAGAATCTATGCTCAACACCTCCATTAAACTTAGAAATTTCTTGTCCGTATTTTTCTTTTTCTTCCAGATAGGCTGGATCCAATTCTAATTCATTCCTTCTTTTAATCAAATCTTGAGAATACAGGGAATCTTCCTTAGACCAAGTTCCAAGTTCTTCCAAACTTTTACATTTCCTAGTTCCCAGTTCTTGAGAGATTTTTTGGTGCTCGCCCATTAAAATAGGTGTTTCTGGCAACTCAATGCTTTCTGAAGAAAACATCAAACCCACTCCAACAACTAATCCAATAGCTCCAGAGCCAGTAGCATATTTTGGTAAATTCATAGAATTCACTTCTAAAGATAGTTTATAAATATTCCTAAATCACGCCAGTTTTTAAAATGTCATCCCAAGTTTTTTCTCCAAGGGCAACTAAAGCTTCCTTGAATGTCAAAATTGGTTTAGGATATTTTGCAAAATCATCGATTGCAATTCTTGGACAAGCCAATTCGATAAAAGCATCAATGTAATAAAAATTCATAAGTTTATCAGGAGTTAATTCATTCATAGTAATCATGATAACTTCTTTACCCGCTTCCTTTAATTTGTTTAATAAAAATTCAGGAGTTCCAAATTTTTGCCCAGGCTTAATATCCATAATTATTCCAACTTTTTTTGCTTCTTTCAACTTCTCAATTGAGATAGCTCTTTGTTTAAGGATTTTTTCTCTAAGGCCTCCCATGTTTCGAACGTCATCATTGTAAACATCAAGCAAAACAACTGGTTTTTCAACGGCTAATGTGGCACCCATAGAATGAAATTGATTTCCAAGAATCAAGAAACATTCAACATCTTCTTGTATCGCTTTCAAGCCAGCATATTGGCAACCAACAATGTGCCCTTCGTAAGCAACAGCGCCAAGTTTTTTTGAAAGAACAACTTCCTTACCATTTTTTTCATAGAATTTTACGACATCTGGAATATCATCTTTATGCTGAACTGAATAACTCAAACCAATTTTTTTGTATTTTTCTAATTCTTTCAAAGATTTTTCTAAAATAGGATTTAAATCCAATTCGTCTTTTACTTCAATATATAAAATTGGAAAATAAGAATCAACGAACTGAGCATGCCCGAAATGAACAATTAAATCTGCTTCAATTGCTTCAGCTTCTTGAACCGCGATGGCACAACCACCCCAAGCAGTCTCCCCCGAGAAAATAACTTCGATTCCCAAATCTTCAATTATCTTCCCAATTTCAGAAGCATTTTGTTTAATCCCTTCTGGAAGTTGCACTAGAACTTTTGAGGGTTTTATCTCTTTCAGTTCTTTTACAAGTTTTTCAGTTTCAAAATTTAATGTCATAGTTTAATCAGAAAAAAAGGGTTTAAAGGGGTTTTGGATTAAAGATTATTTAACTCCAATCCCATAAAAAGACTTGAAGAGCCATCAGAATGTAATGGGCCACATCGAATTATTTGTTCGAATCCTATTTTGAATAAAGTTCTTCAGAACCACTTCCCTCCAAACAATTAAGATAAATATTTTCAGCACCCATATCTTTAGCAATAGAGATCCTTTTTTCAGCTAGTAGTTTACCGATTCCCAACCTTCTAAATTTGGGATGAACCGCAAGATTAGTAAAATAAACATCTTTCTCCAATATTTCTTTACCTTCTTGAGTAAATTGATTCTTAAAATATTCCACAACAACTTTTCCTTTTTTTATCTCATCACAATATTCTTGATAATATTCTTCAAGATAGTCTCTGCGTTCAGGATGTTGCGACCAATATAAATCCAATTCAGCATTTTCCTTATCTTTAGGAAATTCATTAAGTTGAACAAATGATCCAAGACCAATCAATTCTTTTTCTCTAGTGGCTAAAATAATATTCTTGGATTCTGCCATTAATTTATCAGTTTGGTTATCAATAAATTCTTGATCTATATGTGAAAAACAATTATAATATAACTCTATCAATTGACCTTTATATCCCTCATTGTAAGGAGTTAGAATAACATCTTCCATAACAAGACAAATTTTCCAGATTTATAAAAATTATTGCTTTGGATGTTCTTTCAAATAATTCACCATAGTCTCAGCATCAGAAACTTCGAATGGATCAGTTGGGCAGTTGTCTCCAAAACCTTCTTCTATGAAAATCTTTTCAATAATGCCGTCGTTCACAACCATAGAATATCTCCAGCTTCTATCTCCGAATCCAAGGTCTTCTTTCTTAACTAACATTCCCATCTTTCTTGTGAATTCTCCGTTCCCATCTGGAAGTAACTTAATTTTTTCTGCTCCTTGATGTTTTCCCCATTGGTACATAACAAAAGCATCATTAACAGAAAGACAGTAAACTTCGTCAATTCCTTGGGATTTTAATTCATCATAGAATTTTTCATAACCTGGAAGATGCGTACTTGAACAAGTTGGTGTGAAAGCTCCAGGTAAAGCAAATAATCCGATTCTCTTTCCTTTGAAAACTTCATCAGAACTAACATCTTGCCATTTGAATGGATTCTCACCTTCGACAGATTCATCTCTAACTCTAGTCTTAAATACAACGTCCGGCACCTTTTTTCCTTCAATCATTTTATTTATTTTGATTTCTTGTTTAAAAATTTATCGTAACATCTCCGCTTTCAACTATACATTGACAAGCTAATCTATGTTCCTTATCTCTTCCAAAATTTTTCTCTTCTTCAGTTAGTTCAGAAAGATTTTCCTTGCCATCAACTACATCAACCATACAAGAACCACAAACTCCTCCTTGGCATCCAAAAGGAACTCCCAACTTTTCACAAGCTTCTCTTATTGGTTTACCGTCAGGAACTTCAACTTCTTTCTTTGTTTTAAAAGATTTTATAACACTCATTTTACAATATAAACAGAAGGTTTATTTGAACCATGAGATCCCCTCATACTAATTTCATTATTCCAAAAAACACCAACCATTTTTTTCCTACCAGAGTCAATATTGTCTCTATTCAAATGATTCATTACTATCTCTCTTTCATAACTAGGGATGGGATGAATTTTGTGTTTCCTAACAAATCCAGGTATTAGGAGTGTGGCAATATTTTTTTTGTCCATATTTTCAATAACTAATAATAATTCTCCATTATACTTGAACAAATCTTCTCTAACAAAAGTTAATCCCCGCGTTTCAGAATACTCTTTCGATCTAAAGATTTTATTTTTTGAGTCATATTCTTCAGTAGATTCCATTGGAATGTAAGTCCAGTTTTCAAATATATTCTCACCAGTCATAAAAATACCATAAATAAACAGTTTATAAGATTAAGCTTTATTGACATACTCGTAAGCAGAATGAGCAGCAGTACACCCATCAGCAACGCCAGTGATTAATTGTTTGAATTGTTTGTCAGTAACATCTCCAGCAGCAAAAGCTCCTGGAACGCTTGTTTCAGAAGTCATGTGATTGATTTTTATTTCCCCCGCTTTGTCAACCTTCACACCAATTTTCTTAGCTAGATCTGAAAGCGCAATATGTCCGATCGCAACAAAAACACCATCAACAGCTAATTCTTTTTTTCCTTTGTAAGGTTTGTCAAGCATAATACTTGTTACTGCTTTATCTCCCTTAAATTCAGTCAAGTTTGTATTATTAATAATTTCAATTTTTTTCTCCTTCTCAACTCTTGCAAGATTTGTTGGCTCGGGATGAATTTTTTCTCCTCGGTAAATCATAAAAATCTTTTTTGCGTATTGAGCCAAAAGCAAAGCATCCTTAGCAGAAACATCACTTCCCCCAACAACAGCCAAAGTTTTATTCTTGAACAAAGGACCGTCACAAATAGCACAATAACTGACCCCTTTATTCTCAAGTTCTTTACTTCCAGGAATATTTAACTTTCTCCATCTAGTTCCAGTTGCAAACAATATTGTTTTTCCATGATACTCGGCCTTTTTTGTTTTTACACTAAAACCAGATTTAGATTTCGTAACTTTTTCTGCTTTCTCTTCTTTTATTGTAACTAAATCATATTCTCGAGTATGCTCTTCTATTTTTTTTGCAAGTTCTTGACCAGTTAATTTTTTGAATCCAGGATAATTTTCAACGATATTTGTTGTAGTAATAACTCCTCCGATTGGGGCTTCAGTTCCATGAGTGGTCCCAAGAAGTAAAGTTTTCAAATTCAATCTTGCAGCATACATAGCAGCAGCTAATCCGCTTCCACCTCCACCTAAGATTATGAAATCATATTCATTTTTTGCCATATTAAATTACAAACCTAAAGCACTTTTCAATTTGCTTTCACTAAATCCAACAATTACCTTATCTCCTACAATTGTTACTGGAACACTTTGTTGTCCTGACTTCTTTACCATTTCTTTAGCAGCTGCTTTGTTGTCATCAACAAACTTATTCGTAAACGAAACTTTGTTTGCTTTCAAGAATTCCTTTGTCTTTTTACACCAAGGACAAGTATGTGTTGAATAAACAGTAACTTTTCCACCAGATTTCTTAACAGGTGCTTTCGCAGCTTTAACCTTGTCAGATTTAACTTCTTTCTTTTTCAACTTTGAAAGAATTTTCTTTATCATCGTTTTCCTCTTTTTAATTAATAACTAAAATGAAAACTATTTTTTAAACCTATCTCTCAAAAAGTTTTAAGATAGCACTTCCTGCCTTTTTCAAGTATTTTATAACTGGTTCATCTTCTGATTTAAGACTTTCTTTAACCCCTTTTCTAAGTTTGTATCTTTGTAGAATTCCAGATAAGGTTTCATATATTTTTTCTTTTGGAGTTTCTTTAGTTCTAGTTTCAAGTCTGTAGATATTAAAATGGTTATCAACTATTCCTTCTTCTTTCGCTTTCTCAAGAATCTTTTCAAATCTATCTAAATGCCCGGGGTAAGAAGCTATCCCAATTTCTCTCCCACCTTTTTTCTTTATTTTTTCTAAAGAATAAATTATATTTTCAATAGTGTTTCTAGATTCAGATTCAATTTCGATGTCTGAACGCAAAATTCCATGTTTTCTCAAATCCCTATAAACTTTATCTGATTGTGAACCAAGGAATCTTTTTTTTGCTGGATCTTTTTCATCATGAACAATTCCACTGATAACAAAATAACCTTCTTCTTTCAATTTGTCTTTTTCTTTTTCAGCTTTTTTTGCTCGTCCAAGATAATCTCCACCCGTAGGGATAATTATTGCGTCTAAAGAATGTTTTTTAACAAATAAAACAAAAGATCCAATAATAAGTAACAATCCTAAAATCTGATAAAAAGAAAACTGGAAATTAGAATCAATTACTCCTCCAGTAATTGTAAAATTTGTAGTTATTAGAATAGAAATTCCTAAAATAAATAATCCTAATCCAAACTTATTTTTCCTCATTTTTGATAATGGTCCTACGAGGAATCGAACCTCGGTCTACTCGGTGTAAACGAGCCGTCTTAGCCGTTGGACTATAGGACCTTAATAATTTGATATTTTTTTCTGTTAAAAAAGCTTTTGTTTTCCGAAAACCTTTAAAACCCTAATATTCCTCTTGTCACTATGGAAAACAGTGAAAACACAGAAATCCCAGGAATGGATTTGAATAAATACGATCCAAAACAAAATATTCCTGAACAAAATCAGATGCAAAAAGAAATGGATAAAACCAAGAAAGATTTGGAAAAATTAAAAGGTTGGATCGTAAAAAAATTCCCATTCACAGAAGCAATTGGCGTTCTTCCACCACAATCAATTAAGGTTTTTATCGACGAAGAAGAATTAGGATTGGATACTTCTCGTATGAGTAAAGAAGACTTGGAGAAAATTACTAAAAAAGTTCATTTGCAAGTTATTATTCCTGAAGAAAAACTAAAAGAGATGGGAAAAATCAGGGAAGAAATTGTTAAACAAATTGACGCAACAAAGCAAAACATTTGGTTACATATGAAGACTCCCGTAGACATTTGGGAATTTTGCCTAGATGCTAAATTCGAATTAACTAGCGCAATTGCAATGTCTTTCCCATTACATGATAAAGGAATCTTAGGAGCATTAAGAGTCGCAGAAATTCACAAATCTTTAGTTTTACAAAAATTCGAAAAATATGTTGTTTCCTACGTTGTTGCAGGAAGTTTAGTTAGAGGCGAAGCCGTACCTACATCTGACGTAGACATTTTCATAATTATTAATGACACTGACGTAAAAGCAATGCCAAGACTTGAATTGAAAGAAAGACTAAGAAGAATAATTTATCAATATATTGGTGAAGCAGGAGCTTTGGCAGGAGTTAAAAACAAATTATCTCCTCAAGTATATCTTTTGACAGATTTCTGGGAAAGTGTAAAAGATGCAAATCCAGTTATTTTCACATTTATTAGGGATGGAATACCTCTTTACGACAGAGGAACATTCATGCCATGGAAAGCTCTTTTGAAAATGGGAAAACTAAAACCATCTCCAGAAGCTATTGATATGTTTATGTCTATGGGAGACAAAACTGTTAAGAGAGCAAAAGCAGCACTTTTAGATATTTTAATTCAAGATATTTATTGGGGAGTTATTACTCCAAGTCAAGCTTTACTTATGCTTTATGGATTACCTCCACCAACCCCAAAACAAACTGTGGCAGAAATAAAAAAAGTATTTGTCGATAAAGAAAAAATGCTTGAGAAAAAATATCTTAATATATTAGAAAAAATAGTTGGACTTTACAAAGATTTTGAACATGAGAAATTGAAAGAAGTTTCTGGGGCAGAAATTGATAGCTTAACTAAAGATACTGAAGATTATTTGAAAAGACTTAAAGAATTAAGAGAACAAATTGAAAAAAGATCCCAAGAAAAAATAATAGAACAAATTTACAAAGATGTTTTTGATTTACTTGGAAATATCCTTGGAAAAAATTCTCAAGAAAAAATGATAAACGAATTTGAAAAAGTAATTATCAAAACGGGAAAACTCCCACAGCAATCTTTGAGAACTTTGAAAGAAATTATTAGTGCAAGAGCGGAATTCAAAAAAGGAAAATCAGACTCACAGAAAATTGACAACGTAAGAAAAACTGCAACTTTGTTAATTAATGATTTAGTTGATTTCTCTCAAAGAAAAGATTTAATGGAAATTGAAAAAACAAGAATGAGGTTAAAATATTCAAAAGACAATAAAACTCACATAGCAGAATTAATTGTTAGTGATGGTATGAGTTTTTTGGTTAATGAAGGGAATATAAAAAAAATAACAGGAAAAATAGAAAACTCCAATACGGAAGAATTATCAAAGTCAGTTCAAGATAGAAAAGGAAAACAAAATTTTGATCTTAATCCAAAAGTTTTCGAATTGTTAAAAAAAGAATTGGGCGATTTTGAGATTGTTTTATAAGATATAAATCTTTAAAAATAGATTAATTAATTTTATTGTTATGGCTAAAGATAGTTATCTTTCAGATGAGATTTATTCAAAAAAATTGAAAAGGATAGCTAGACAATCCCTTGCATCAATGGCTGTTGGAGCTGCTCTAGTGATTATTCCAATGTCGCTGGAGGATTATAATCCGTTTATAAAACATCATCCAATTTATGGGCAACAAATACAAGAATGTTCTTCTTTGGAAAAAATTTCTAAATCTTTGTTAGATGCTAAAATGGAATATTTTAATCTTAATGGAAGATTCCCTCCAAGTATTACAAATGAAAGTGATTCTTATATTCTTTTTGCAGAAGACTGTAGAAACAATTTAGAAATATTAAAGGAAATTAAACCAGAAGTAAAAGAACAAGAAGAAATTAGGGAAATTACAAGATATGCTCAGGCTGGAGCAATGTTTTTTGGATCATTATTATTTACATTTGGAATTATGGGAAATATTAGAAAAAAAGAATTAAGAGAGAGAACTTTCAATCGTCTAGCGAAAGACAAGCCATTATCAGAATGGCCTGAAGAATTACCCTAATCTTTAAATAATAATTCTCTCTGTTTTTGAGAATGAATGCTGTATCAAGTAATCTAGAAAAAATAAAACAATCCCATCCGATGGCATATTCTGTTGGGCATTTTTTTACGTCTTGGCCGATAAATTTTATTTTGGCTTTAAGACATCCAATGATGATCCCTGAACTAAAACATTGCGCAATAAATCAATTAGAAATGTTTGTCCCATTTTCAAAACGTTTAGGACTTGAAGAGTATTTTATGAAATTGCCTAAGGAAGGGATGAAATATGAAGGGCATTCACATACTTCAAATTTTTCACCAGATGCAAAATGCGAGCTTAGTGATGTAGTAAATAATTTATTTGAAAAAAATATTGATGTCTGGGCTTTGACAGACCATAACAATTCTTTTGCCTTTGGTCAAATAGCTTCAGGCGAATACAATCTAAATAAAAATAACTTTGGACAAAAATATGAAATTAATCCAAATTCAGATGGGAGATCTTTAGTGATAAAAAGAGAATCCGATGAAAAAGAGTTGATTATGCTGAGGGCAATTGAATATTGGACTGATATGGGGGAAATTGGAATTTATGGATATAATACAAAGCTACCTTATGAAGAGATTAGTGTTTATGGAAACAAAGAGAAAAGAATCCCTTTGAAAGAAGCAATAGATATTGGAATTGACGGGGGAGGTTATATTGTAATAAATCATCCATATGATAATGATGGGATTGGTTGGACAGATAATGGTTCTGCATTAGATGAAACTATTGAATCTTTATCTAACGGTAAAACTAAGAAATTAAAAATAAATAGAAAAATTTTGAAAAAACCATTCAGAGCAGTCAAATCTTGGAAAAAAAAGAACTCTGAAATAAATAAATATACTAGGAAATTCTTGGAAGAAGCAATAGATGCAGCAGAAGAAATTGGTTCACAAAAGAGATTTATTGCCATAGAAAAAAACTTAGCACAATTGGCCCCAAAGTTATACTGTCCAGTAAAAGCAGCAGGATTAGCTAAAAAATTGGATTTGCCTTTTGTAGCAACGGGAGATTCACACACTTTGGCAATGTACGGGAGATCTGGAGTTGTCTTCAATGAAAAAAATTACGATTTAACATTAGCACTTTGTGAGGAGAATCATGCAAATACAATAAAATTATTGATTTCAAAAGGAGAATTCAAAAATTATTCCAATTATCCAACTTATGCCCAAATAATTGACTGGCAGTTTTTATGACCTATAAGAAACTTTAAAAACTAAATTTATTCTCAATACTTATGGTTAAAGGAAAAGTTGTACAATTCCGAAGAGGAAGACACACAATCAATGAAAGGCAATTCTTGATAGAAGTAGATGGAGTTTCAGACAGAGAATCTGCTACAAAACTCGTTGGAAAGGAAGTTACTTGGACCTCTCCAGGAAAACTTAAGAAATTAATCAAAGGAAAAATATCTTCAGCACACGGTGGAAATGGAGTTGTTAGAGCTTTATTTGAAAAAGGGCTTCCAGGACAAGCAGTTACAACAGAGGTGGAGATAAAATGAGTGAAAATATAACTTATGATATTAAACCTGGGAATTATTCTAAAGTTGAAGAATTTGTAAAATCTGCATATGGTCCTTTTTCCTGCGGATATGGTGGAGGAGAAGAAAACACAGATATAATGTATGGGGGCGTATCCCTAAGAAATTTAAAGAGTAAATTTACTGGAGAATTTATTAAACACCAAATTGTAATTAATTTTCCAGGGGATTTTAGATTAGAACAATTAAAAAAATTAGAAAGATTAGCAACACAATAAAATGGCAAGTTTAAGAGATCAATTAAAAGAGGGTGTAGCAAAAATCTTATTGCTTTCGCCTTTAATTTTTGTAAATCCTACTGTTGCTGGTTCAATGTCTAATTCAGATGGGGCAATGATCGGAGGACATTATGTTGAAAGGATTAAATATGAAAATATTCTTGGAGAAGGCCATTGTATGACTAGCTTAAGAGTTAAAGCATTGGGAGAAGTATTTCTTGACGAAGGTTGCAACCTTTATTTAGATTCTTATAATCTTCGTGGAAGAGAAATTCTTCCTGAAGAAGAACCGGCTCGTTTTGAGAAAGCAGAATTAAGATTTTCAAACTATCTAAATCAATTAAATAAATTGAATAAACCTTGTAACTAAAATGGCAAGTTTAAGAAAAGCATCAGCATATTCAAAAAGAATCGTTGTACCAAATACAAGAGTAAGTAAGAAAAGACAAAAATCATTTATTAAAACTGTTCCTCCACAAAAAATCGTTAAGTTCACAATGGGGAAAGAAGGAGCATTCAATGATGGAAAATTACCCCATACCCTTACAGTAGTTTCAGGAGAAAACGTACAAATGAGGCACAACGCTTTGGAAGCTTGTAGACAGTTCATAAACAAGAAATTAGACAAAGAGTTCGCAGGACAATATTTATTCAAAGTAATACCTTTCCCACATCATATTCAAAGAGAAAACAAAATGCTTACTGGAGCAGGTTCTGATAGAATGCAGACTGGAATGCAATTGTCCTTTGGGAAATCCGTTGGAAAATCAGCAATTTTGAAACCAGGAAGCAGAATTTTCTTCATAGCACTACCAACAGAAAAAGCAATTCAATTTGCAAGAAAAGTTATAAAACAAGTTAATTCTAAAATGCCTGGTAAGATAAAAGTTATTTCAGAAGAAAAGAAATAATTATTTTTTACTCCAACTTGCAAAATCTATAAGATAAAGTTTGTCTTTCTCTGGAGACCAAATACTATTGCCCATAATGTATATATCGTATGGTCTAAATCCTAAATCTTTTACTTTTTTTAATTCAATTTTTAAAAGATTTTCAACATGTTTAAATTCATTTCTATCAAGTGCAAATCTAGTTTTCCCTTCAATAAATTCCATAACAAAACCATCTTTAACTTCCAATGGAAATCTAATCGGAAAAATTCCTTTAGGTTTAGGAACGGAGATTCCTGAAAGGTACAATTCTTTCGAAATTTTTAGCTCTTTTTCCAACATCCTTCTTGAAGGATCTAAATGACCATAAAGATCTATTTTTGCCGCATTCAAATCTGAAATTCTAAAAACTTCTCCTTGTGAACCTCTACCAATTTGTAAGGGTATTTCATATTCTTGTAAATTTTCCATAATTAATTTTCAACTATTTCTTTTATAAATTTAACTCATTAGTGGTAACAATAAAAACATTTATAAACAATAAATAAAAGATTATAAGATGACAAAAGAATACTACAGAGTAAGGTATACTGTAAGAAATGGAAAATTTACCGGGTTAGCCGGTCAAGGTGAATCTGGTGAAATGCTTGAAACATTTGAGGGAACAATCAGATCATTTACTGAAGCAGTTGATAAAAAAGCTGAACACAATAATAAAACTTATCAAGCCACATTAGAAATAGTTGTGGAAGAAAACTAAAATGACAAAAGAACAACCAACAAGAGAAGAAATGATAAGTTCTCTAGAGTGGAATCTGAATAACCCATTTTATTTATTCATGTTAGGATCAAATGTTTTAAGAAAAGACCAAAATGCTTTTGGGCAATTTGGACATTCTGCTGGAGAAAGCGTTTATAGTTCACTTATTTCTGGAGAAGAGTCAGATAAACTAAGGAAAAAAATGTATGATGGGGAAATGAAAGAAGCAGAAGCTTTAGGCTTAGCAGATAGACCAGAATACCCAAGTAATTATGAAATTTCAAAATATTCAGTAAGGTTAATTAATGAAGCAGTTATGAATCTTCCACTTGGAAATCTTGAAAAAGCTCTAGGAAACATTGCACAAGGTGTCGATTTAAAAATCCCTGAAGCATTAAAAGGTTATGTTGGAATGGAAGAAGGATTAGATGACGAAACTAGAAAAATGGTTATGACTTACAAACAACTATCTATGGAAGCAATAAGACGTGGAACAGCATTCAGAATCATGGATATGAACAAATATGCAGACATAAATGCTCAAGCAGGAAAATTGAATGAAATGTATGAAAAGCCAAATGAACCACATCTAAAAGCGGCTTAAAGGAGAATAAAAATGAAAACAGAATTTGATCATTACGTAAATGAAAAAACATTAAAATCTGAAGATTTTGAAGACGATTTAGATTTTCAGAAAAAAGGATCAACCTCTACTTAATGTTTCATTAACAAGTTTGGCCATAACTTCTAAAAATTCATCAGTTCTTTTATGCCAATCATCTATTTCAATTCCTTTCAAATCAGTAACTTCTTTATGAAGAATTTTTTTATGAAGCATTAACAAATCTCTTACCCAAACAGCGTATTTCATTTTCAACTTTCCATCATCAACAAAATTTTTCTTAAGTTCAAATGGAATATTTTCTGGAGATGAAGGTTGGACTTTAATCGCAATCAAAGCTGCTTGTGCTGCATCAATCATACCCCAATACAAACCTTCAATAGCATTTAGTTCAGAAACTTTACTTCTTGCAATATGTTGTGGTGCTCTTTGCAGTAAACTATAAATCGCTTCTGGCGTGGCACGAATCCTTCCGTTAACAAGAAGATATTTCAAAGGTTCAAAGAAACCTCCAAAATCAATCAAAGACTCTCCATCACGAATTATGTTCATAACGATTGGATCGCCTTTAAGCAAATCTTCCCACCAAGTTGTTATCTTTATTGTATTAATATGCAATGATTTATTGTAAGGATTATGTCTAACAAGTTTCTCAAGTTCTTCCCTATACCAAGTAATTAATTCCTGATCCCATGCAATAGAAGCATCATCAATTAAAATTATGATATCAATATCTGAACCAGGAACGGCTGTTTTTTTAGCAACAGATCCAAATAAAACAACAGACTTAACCAACTTATTAAATCTCAAATAAACCTTTGTTGCAAAATCCATCGCAATATCAGAATCAGTTTTCAAATTCAGAACTGGAATTTCTTTAGAAATTTGTTTCACAACTTTTTTCTTAACAGGAGCTTTTTTTATCTTGTTTTTATGAATTTCGGTTTTCTTTTTCTCTGCATGAACTGGTTTATTCTTAATGTCTTTCTTAACAATCTGAACTTGAGCAACTTTCTTTTTTACAGGAATAGACTTATGTTTTAACGGATGTTTCTTAACCTCTTTTTTTGACTTAGCCATTTTCACCTTTTTGTTTTATATGTTCTAATATATATTTTTTAGTTTTTAAAAGTTCTCTACTTACTCCA
>CAZJVQ010000002.1:0-15971 GCA_964549605.1 Candidatus Woesearchaeota archaeon
TTTTCATCGCAAAGTGCAACTACGTCTCTATAAGCTTCAATTACTTTCAAGAACATTTTAGATAGTTAGAATGCTTTTTTAGCCCCGTCTTCAATTGATTTTTCTGCGTTATCTTTGGACATCATAGCACACATTCTCGTATCACATTCTTTGCAATTTCCTTTTGCCATGTATCCTCCTTTTGCAGTTTTATTAATTGCAGGGTTTTTCATCTCTCTTCCTTTTTCCTTGCATCTAACACAGTATCCTGTAACCATGTGAGATTTATGGGGAATTTTCTTTAAAAAACTTTGTTCTTCATGCAAAATTAGATTATTGCCTAAATTTATTTAAATATAAACTTATATCTGGGATAATGAAAGCACGATTTTGTCAGGGACCTCAAATGGTATTACAAAAAAAGGATGTTCAGGACATACGGAAGAATGGGTATAAGAATTTTAATTTTTGTGATATCAATGGCATATTAAGAATTAGTCTTGTTGATAAGGTAAAAAATCAATTACAAGGAGATATGTGTGAGCCAGGAATAAATGTAAGAAGATATCTTGAGGGGATTGGTCCCTATGAATATGAGGGAAGACAATTGTGGGTTATAAGACTTTCAAAAGATAAGTTTCAAGAACTTTTAGAGCCAAGACCAGATCTTAATAGTGATGGGCACATAATGTCTAGATGCAAATATGATAGAATGTATATTGGATATTTCCCAGATTAATTCTTGTTTCTAATAACGTTTAAATAGTTACACTACAAAATATATTTAGATTTTAAAGAGGGTTTGAATGGTTCACAAAAGATATATCAAAAGAAATGGTAAAATTTATGGTCCTTATGCATATCATTCTCGTAGGGTTGGTGGAAAAGTAATTTCTGAATATCGTGGTAAGGATTTATGTAGTGTAAATAAAAAAAATCGTTTTGATTATTTGTTTTTTGTATTTATTTTAGCTACTTTTCTTTTTACAGGTTTTTCTCTAATTGATAATTCTGATTCATTTACTTTTTTTTCTGATCTAGATTTTGATTCAATAAAAACTATGACTGGTTTTGTAGTTTCAGAAGAAATTGATGTTACTGAAAATAAATCTGAAACTCAAACTGAAATTCCTGATGAAGAAATAGTTGAAGAAGTCATTGAAATTATTCCCAATGAAACTATTATTTCTGATCAAATGGAATTAGATGAAGTTTCTTCTAATGATTCCCAAACTAATGAAACAAATGAAACTATTTTAGATATTGAAGAAAATATTACTGTTGAGAATGATACTGTTATTACTGAGAATGTTACAAATAATGCTTTAGAATTAGAAAATAAAACAGTTGTTAATGAGACAATTTCTGAAGTTGAAGAAAATATTTTAACAATCAATGAAACAATTATTGGATTAAATGTTTCTGAAACAAATGAAACAAAGCTCAATGTTACGAATAACAAAACTGAAGAAATAAATGTTACTGCTAATATTTCTGTAGAGACTGTACAATTTCAAGCGGTTATTGGTCAGCCAGTTAAATGGAAGAAAACTATTTCGTTGAATAAAACAGAAAAAGTAAAAATTAGTTTGCCAAAGGAATCAAGAAATATAGTTGTTAAAAAAATAAAAAATAAGAAAAAAGATGACATAACTTCTTCAAGTAAAATAACTGGGGCAGTGATTTCTTCTGGGGAAGGAAACTTTTTGTTTAGACTTTTTGAGAAATTGTTCGAAAAATTAACTATTACTGGAAAAGTAATTTCCACAGAACAAACAGCTGAAGGAGTGGAAGTTATAATTGATGAGAATGCAACAGAATTTGAAATTACGTATGAAACTCCAGGTCCTAGTTCAATTGAAACAAAAACAGAAAAAGGAAAAGAAATTTTTGTAACTTCTGAAATTCATTTTGAGAATATTTTGGCTTTTACAAATTTATCTGAAGAAATTGCAGATGTTAAAGAAATTCGTTTATTTGAGGAATTAAATAATACTCAAGTCCCAGTTGATTTTGTTTCTTATGACAAAAATAACAATTCCTTAATTGATTATATTGAATGGATTGTTCCAAGCTTATCTAACAGGACTTATAGTTTGATAATTGAGATTTCTTGGGCATTGCATTTAGATGAAAATAGAACTTTAATTTCAGAAATCACAGATGAGGTAAAATACTTGGATGGAAATTGGAGTGAGATAATTAATGAAAATGAATTTGTAAGAGTTAATTTCGAACAAATTTTGGATTCAAGTAAAGATATCACAATTTTCCCAAGAGGTTCAGCAACTTCTGTAGAGGTTTATGAAGTCAATGAAACAACTTTACTTGCGACTTTCGACAATATTATAGTAAATGAAACCAATAAGATTTATCTAACTGAGTTAGGAAATAGAACTCAAGATATTTTTGATTTGAAGATTCTTGGAGGTAGTTTTGAATTTGATTGGATTGTTGATCCTTCTCCTTCGGTTTCAGCTAACACAACAGATACAGATGTTACTCAATGTGGTTTCATTAATGTTTCGGGGACTTATGCTATGACAGGAGATTTATCAATAACGGGATTTAGTAATCATTGTTTAACAATTGATGTTAGTAATGTAAATTTAGATTGCCAAAATAACAATATTGATAGTGATGATTCTTCCTCTTCTTATGGAATATTTGCAGACGGAGCTTCAGGAGCTGAGTTGACAAATATTTCTATAAGCAATTGTAATATTACTGATTTTTTTTATGGAATTAATTTTGATTTTATTAATTATTCAGTTATAGAAAATGTAACTGCAAATTCTAATGGTAATGGAATTTTCTTTAGTGATGTAAATTCAAGCAATTTAACAAATATAACTACTAATTCAAATACTGCTTCTGGAATCTTTATTGCTAATTCAAATTCAAGCAATTTAATCAACATAACTTCAAATTCAAATGATATTTATGGAATTCAGTTTTCTGCTAATTCAAATTCAAACATTTTAACTAATAGTACAATTGAAAATAATCCATCTGGAGGAGTGTTTCTTTTTTTATCCAATCCAGATTCCCCAAATTTATTTTATAATAATTTACTTAATAATTCTAATAATATTCTCTTTGTTGTATCAGAATATCCTGGCAATTGGAATACAACTTTACAAACTGGAACAAGAATTTATTCAAGTGGAACTCAGATTGGGGGAAATTATTACACTAATTCTACTGGAGGATTTTCTGATACTTGTGTTGATTTTGATGGAAATGGTTTTTGTGATAAAGGATTTAATATTTCAACAGAAGAAGCTTGTACTTTAGGAACTGATGAATGTAATACTAATTTTGATTCTTTGGCTTTGAGTGATGAATTTGATGTAGATGTTCCAAACATAACTTTTGTAGATCCAACACCTCCAAATAATACTTTTACGGTAAATACTAGTGTTGAGATTAATATTTCAATTAATGAATTACATTTAGATGAGGTTAAGTTTAATTGGAATGGGACTAATTATTCATTATATAATGATTCTTTGATTTTGATGATGAATTTTGATAATGTATCTGCTCTTGGAGAAAATGATACACATGTTGTTGATATGAGTAAATATGGGAATACTGGGACTGTAATTAGTGCAACAGTTAACACAACAAATTGTAAATATGGAAATTGTTTTACTTTTGATGGGGTTGGAGATTCTATAAATATTAGTGATAGTAATAGTTTAGATATAACTAATCAAGTTTCTATCTCATTTTGGATCAAGGATGAAAACCAAGGAGAAGATACAGGTTATATTTCAAAAGAAGATAGTAGTGCCACGGAATGGGGTATTGAAGATGACAGGTTCTATATCTGGACTTCAGGAACTGATGTTGATTTGGGGATCGATGATATTGATGATAACCAATGGCACCATATGACTTATGTTTATGATGGATTTGACGCCTTTGTTTATAAAGATGGTTCTTTATTTAATAACACCAGTACACCAAGCGGCTCAATAACTTCTGGGGATGATCTTTTAACTATTGGTAAAACTAGGATATCTGGAAATGGCATAAGATACACAAACGGCTCCATCGACGAAGTAAGAATCTGGAATCGTTCTTTATCAGCAGACGAAATCCAACAACAATATTTCAGTAATCTAAAAAAATACGATACAGACAAATGGTATTTATATGTGAATGAAAGTTATGGTGAACCTTTAGACTCAACTACTTACACCTATTTTGCATCTGCTAAAGATACTACTGGAAATGAAAATTTAACAGAAACTAGATTTTTGAATGTAAATGCTATTTATCCACAAATACAATTTGTTAATAATACACCCGCAAACGACACAACTACAACAAATACTTCTGTAGAAATTAATGCGACTATTATTGAAGCAAACTTAAATGAAGTTAAATTTAATTGGGATGGAACTAATTACACTCTTAATGATCTTTCAGTCACTTCTGGACTTAAACTTTGGGTTAAGGCAGATTCTGGAGTTATAAATGATTCTTTAAATAAGACTAGTACTTGGCATGACCAAAGTGGTAATGAAAATGATTTTACACAGACAACCTCCTCTCAGCAACCAATTTATACTATTAATGCTCTTAATGGAAAACCAGCTTTAAGAATGACTGCTGCATCAAACCAGACTATGTCAGTCAGCACTAATTTTCCAGCTCCTGTTACTATTATTTATGTTGGAAAATTAAATGGGGGAGCAAATGCTAGACTTCTTTCAGGTAAAGCAAATAATTGGCTATTAGGTTTTTGGAATGGAGCAAAAAATCAAGGATTTTTTGAAGGATGGGTTTCAGCAAGTGGAACTCCTGCAGCAGACAGAAACCCTTATATTTATTCTGCAATTATTCCGGGATCAGGAAGCAATAGCGAGATTTATGAAAATGGTAATAGAATTTATGAAAATCAAGGCGGAGTAACTGGGCCAAATGGACTTTGTTTAAGCGGACACCTATGCACTTCGGAATTTTCTAATGCAGATATAGCTGAGATTATTGTTTACAATAGGACTCTTAATAATTTGGAAAGAGAGAGTGTTGAGGGCTATTTGGCAGTTAAATACAATCTACAAAATAGTTTACTAAATAGTTCTTACAAATTTTTTAATCTTACACAATTCAATTCAACACAATGGTATTTATATGTGAATGAAAGTTATGATGAACCTTTAGGAAATATAACATACACGTATTTTGCATCTGCTAAAGATACTACTGGAAATGGAAATTTAACAGAAACAAGATTTTTGAATGTAAATGCTATTTATCCACAAATACAATTTGTTAATAATACACCCGCAAACGACACAACTACAACAAATACTTCTGTAGAAATTAATGCGACTATTATTGAAGCAAACTTAAATGAAGTTAAATTTAATTGGGATGGAACTAATTACACAATGTATAATGATTCTTTATATCTAATGATAAATTTTGATAATGTTTCTAGTTTAGGAGATAATAGTACTAATTTTGTTGATGTTTCAAATTATAGTAATAATGGAACATGTTCTGGAACAAATTGTCCTGTATACAATTTAATAAATAAAAGATATGGGAACTCATCTGTGACTTTTGATGGGGTTGATGATTATGTTAATCTTTCAACGAGTGCGGAAGCTGATACACTTGAAACTGTATTCTCAGTTGAAGCATGGTTTAAATCAGAAGATATTGCTGGAAATAGTTTAGCAAGAATTATAACAAGAGATTGTTCTGATTACTGGTGTATTGCCGTTAAACAAGATCAAGCATTCCCCCAAAATCTTACTGTGTATTATGAAGATAATGCTTACATTACTATAACAGATGTTGTAAACCAAAATATATGGCACCATGTTATTGTGGTATGGGATGGATCAAATGCTAATATTTATTTGGATGGAGCCTTAAAAGCTTCACCTGCATTCACAAATTTCCTTGCTACATCTAGACCTGTAATTATGGGAGATAATACGGAAGCAAGCCCTAATCCTGGAGTAAGTCCGTTTAATGGTTCTATCGACGAATTAAGAATATGGAATCGAAGTTTAAGTGCAGATGAAGTAACACAACAATATATGTCAAATTTAAGAAAATATGACACAGATAAATGGAATCTTTATGTGAATCAAAGTAAAAATTCAACAGATGGTTTAGATGATGGAACGTATACTTATTTCTCATCTGCAAAAGACAATGTAGGAAATGAAAATTTAACGGAGACTAGATATTTTACTGTTGATACAACAAATCCTCAAATTAATTTTGTATCACCAACAAATAATTCAGGAGTTTTTGTAAGTAGAAACTATATAGAAATTAATGTTTTAGTTACTGATGATAATATAGATACAATAACAATCAATTTGTACAATTCAACAAGCGACATAATACAAACAAACACATCTTCAACAAGTCCATTCTATATTAATTATACTGGATTAAGTGATGGTTTGTATTATTATAATTCAACTGCTAACGATACCTTGGGACAAACAAATTCAACAGAAACTAGAAATATAAATCTGGATGTAATTTTCCCAAATATAACAATTTTATCCCCAACAAATGGAACAACTTACAATACAGATTTGGTGGATTTAAACTGGACAATTGTTGAGCAAAATCTGGACTGGTGTGCTTATTCTCTTGATGGAGGAAGTAATGATAGTAGTATTTGTCCGAAAAATCCAACTAGAACAGGCTCTTTATCGAATAATTGGTTAGATAGTGCTCAAGGTGTTTTTGTCTCAGAAGATTACATGTATGTAACTGGAAGTGTTAACGATTCAATAAATATATTTAATATAACTAATAAATCAAATCCAACTAGAATTAGTTCTTTAGTTGAAACAGGTAACAATCCTGCAGGTTGGTTAAATGGTGCTAAGGGAGTTTACGTCTCAGGAAATTACGCATATGTGGTATCACTTGTTAACGACTCAATAAATATAATTAATATAACTAATAAATCAAATCCAACTAGAACAGGTTCTTTAGTTAAAACTGGGGCTGGTCTTGATGGTTGGTTAAAGACTCCTAGTTATGTTTTTGTTCAAGGAGATTATGCTTATGTTACTACTGCAAATAATCGTTCAATAAATATAATAGATGTATCAGATAAAACAAATCCCATTTGGGTTAGTGGAATTACAGATCTTACTTGGTTAAATGCCCCTGTGGGGGTTTTTGTATCAGGAAACTATACGTATCTAGCATCAGATTATAATGATTCAATAAATATAATAAATGTAACTGATAAAACAAATCCTGTAAGAGTTGGTTCTTTAACAAGTGATTGGTTTGATTCCGCTAAAGATGTTTTTGTTCAAGGAGATTATGCTTATGTTACATCACTAGGAAATGATTCCATAAGTGTAATAAATGTAACTAATAAATCAAATCCAATTAGAATCAGTTCTTTATCAAGCGATTGGTTAAATGGTGCTTCTGGAGTTTTTGTTCAAGGAGATTATGCTTATGTATCAACTAGTTTTAATCATTCAATAAATATTATAGATGTATCAGATAAATCAAATCTTATAATAGTTGATTCTTTAGTTGAAACTGGTACTGCTTCTTCAGGTTGGTTGAATTATGCTAACGAGATTTTTGTTCAAGGAGATTATGCTTATGTTGCAGCATCTACTAATGATTCAATAAATATATTTGATGTGTCATTATCTCCAAAGAATATAACTTTAATGTCTCTTTCAGATAGTTCACATAATGTAACAATTTATGCGAACGACACTGCGGGAAATTTGAAACAAAGTGATTATGTTTATTTTTCTGTTGATACATTAATCCCAAATATAACTTTTGTTGATCCAACAAACAGTTCAGGAGTAACTGTTGGAAGAGATTATGTTGAAATCAATGTATCCATAACAGACGAGAATTTAGACACTATAACAATTAATTTGTACAATTCAACAAATGACCTAATACAAACAAATACTTCTTTGACAAATCCCTTTTACATTAATTATTCTAGTTTAAGTGATGGTTTGTATTATTATAACTCAACTGTAAATGATTCTGCTGGACAAATAAATCAAACAGAAACTAGGAGTATTACTTTGGATTCTACAAGTCCTTTAACTGATTTTGTAGATCCAACAAATGATTCTGGAGTTATTGCAAGTAAAAACTATATTGAAATTAATGTAACTGCAACGGACGAAAATCTTGCAAATATTACAATAAGACTTTACAATTCGACAAATGATTTGATCAATTCTTCAGTGACTGGAAGTTCTCCAAATTACATTAATTTCTCAAACTTAACTGAGGGAATTTATTATTATAATGCAACAGCTAACGATACTTTTGGAAATGAAAACCAAACAGAAACTAGGAATATTACTTTGGATACAACTTCTCCAAATATGACAAGCTTTTATCCCAATTCAACAGGTGGAATTAGTTATGAGGAATCTTTCCAAATTAATGTTTCTATTGTAGAACCAAATGATCAAGCTTTTAATTTCACTTTTACAAATGGATCTGTTTCTTTGGTTGAATGGTTTGTTGATGGGGCAGAGCAAATTTCTTATGAAAATCTTACACAATTTACTTGGATTGGAAGTTATAGTCAAGAGGGAGAATATTTGATTAAAGCAAATGTTTCCACTTTTGCAGGAAATGACTCTCAGAATTGGAGTTTAACTGTTAATAATACTGTTCAATCTTCTAGTCCCGGAAGCCCTGGAGGTGGAGGGGGAAGTAGTGGTGGTGGAGGCGGAGCCGCTTGTATCTATGATTGGGTTTGTACTGAATGGTATCCTCAACCTTGTTCAGAAAATGGAATCCAAGAAAAATTATGTGTGAACAAGGGAACTTGTAATGGTACTTTGGGAATGCCTGATCAAACTAGAGATTGTGTGTATGTTGAATCTACTGGCCCTTTGTTTGATTTATTTGCAAACGTTCCTTATGCTAAAAAATGGATACTTCTTGGAGAAAGCATTCTTGCAGAAATTGAATTAATAAATGTTGGAGATATTCAAGAATTGGATGTATTCTTTAAGTATTGGATTGTTGATGAAAATAATAAATTAATTTCGGAGAAACAAGATACAAGAGCAATAAAAGAGAGAGATAAGTTTGATTTGGAATTTCTTCTTCCAAATGATCTTCAGTTAGGATTGTATAAACTATTTGTGGAGATAAATTATGATGATGGGAAAACAGCTTTGGCAGAAGACAGTTTTAAGATTGTTGAAAAGAAACCATTAATTTTCAGAGGATTAGGAATTGCTTTGGGAGCTGTATTTTTAATATTGGGAATTGTTTCATATATGATTTATAGATCTTTTAGACCTAAATTTTCATCAGTTTGAATTATATTTTGCTTCTAATACTGTGTTTAGCTCCGCAGGCCAAACAGTGGATGAATGAAAGTCTGTCTTCTTTTAATAATTCTGTATCAGGTTTTTTACATTCTTTGCACAAAACAAATTCTTGAACGTAATCTTCAACTTTTTTGTTGATTTTTGCGCTTGGGACTTTCATATTCAAGACTAATCTATCTCCTTCTCTTTGTCCTGAGGCTGCTAGTTCTTTCAATAAGTATTTTTGGAAGTGATCTGGATTTCTTCTAATGTGTTCTGAGATTTGTGAAAAATTTGTCAGAATTGTTTTTTTACCTTCGAAGTGTCCACTAATCTTAGGGATTTCGAATCTTTCTCCTTTACTTGAGTCTTGACTTTTGACTTTTTCAAAGGCTTCTTTTAGCAATTTTTCATATTCAGTCATGAAATAGATTTGAGAGAATAGTTTATAAATCTTTTACACTTTTGTTTTTTTATGCTTAATATAAAGAACTTAATTTTTGGAGTGGCTATATTTATCTTGACCTTGTTTGTAACTATCTATGGAATAAATACTTTTTATCCTTCTCCAGAATATAGTGATTTTTGTACGGAAGGTAGGCCAATTCCAAAGTTAATTGATGGCGAAGAAAGAGTTTGTCCTGCTGCAGTTTGTGTTGAAATGTATGAAATAAAAGAAGTTCAATGTATTACTGAGCCTTGCAATCCTGTTTGCGAGTTTAATGAATGTGGTTCTGGTTGTGGCCCAGATGGATTAATTACTTTTGAAACAATGGATCAATGTCAAATTATCGCTGATGGAAAAAATTGTTATGATTCATATGATAATGCAAGAGAAGCTTATTCAAAGAAAGTTTTCATTATGGCAATCCCTATTGGAATTTTAGTGATTGCTACTGGAGCATATTTCTTTTCGCTTGAAGCTGTTGGAGCTGGGTTAATGGCTGGAGGAGCAGGAACTTTTGTTTTTGGAGCTGGAGGATATTGGAGATTTGCTGATAACTGGCTTAAATTTGTTTTATCGCTTGTAGGGCTTGTTGCATTGATCGCATTTACTTATTGGTTTAATACTGAGAGAAAAAATTTCTGGAAGAATTTCTTTTTTTTAAAAGGAAAGAAGTAATTATCCCAACCATCTAACGACGCCAGGTCTTGGTTCAAATATCATTCCTTCTTCTAATAATTTTTGAAGTCCTTGTCCAACTTCTGGAGAATTACCTAACTTTTGATTCAATGTATCTACAGAAATTCCCCCTTCACTTTCTGAATTTTTTATTAGTTCAATTAAATTATCTTTCAGAGAATTATTTTGATTTTGCTCTGTTGGAGTTTCTACTTTTTCTTGGTTACTTTTTTCTAATTCCAACTTTCTTATAACTAAATATCTTGGATCTTGTTCTTTGATTATTTCTGGAGTTATGTAGATTTCATTATTCCAAAATCTCAAATTTCCAATAACGATTACAGTTTTTCCTTGAGTTACTTCTTTGAATTTTGCAACGTCGTCTCCAAATGATTTTAATTTTATTTGTCCAGAACCATCATCTAATGTTAAAGCTAAATATTTACTTTCTCCTTCGCTTTCGTATCTGTCAACTATGCTTCCCACTACATTTACTCTGACAACTCTTTTTCCTTTGATTTCTGAAGCAACAAATCTTTCTTCTTCAATCTGATTGTTTCCAATAAGAATATCTCCGATTCTTAATTTGTATGCTATATTTCTTTTGAATTGTTGTTCTTCTGCCATTTTACATCTTTTGTACATAACCTCTACGAGGTTCATAAATTATACTGTTCTTTTTTAATTCAACTATTGCATGATCTATTTCTTCTGAAGTTAATTTTCCTTCAAGTTCTTTTTCTATTTCTTCTATTGGAATTAATTCCCCTAACTTTTCCTTTAATTGAGTTATTGTTTCTCTGACTACTAAAACTTTATTCCTCTTGGAAGTAGTCATTTCAGTATAGATTTTGTCTATATCGAATGTGTCAGTTTCCTCATCATATCCAACTTGCTTCAAATAATATTTCATTATATCGATAGCTTTTTTTGCATCTTCAACCGAAACTTCGTTACTCAATCTTAATTTTGCGCAAGCTTCGGACATCCTTATTAGTGCTTGCAATTGTCTTGCTGAGATTGGAATGGGTCTTAATGCGCTTTCTGATGATACTGGTCTGTTTCTTAATTCAACATAGAACTCTTCTATTTCATGCACTGCTTCTTGACTTAATACTGGGCTTATTTTTTGTTTTGCATAAGCAATATATTTTCTAAAAAGTTCTCGTGGAACTATCATTTCTTTTCCAGCCTTAGTATGTTCTTGTAAAACATGAGTTGCGATTCTTCTATCTTTTTCCTTGTCTGGAATATCTCTTAGAGTGAAAATAACATCAAAACGATTTATTAAAGTTGGAGGTAGGTCTATTTGTTGTGCAACGGATTGGTAAGGGTCAAAACGTCCGAATTTGGGATTTGCTGCTGCCAGTACGCTTGTTTCAGCTCTAAGGGTTGCTTGAACGTTTGCTTTGCTAATTGTAATTGTTTGTTGCTCCATTGCTTCATGCATTGAACTTCGGTCATTGGGATCCATTTTTTCTAATTCGTCTATACAAACTAACCCTTTATTCGCTAAAACCATTGCCCCTGCTTCTAAACTCCAACCTCTAAGGTATTCATCCCTAACAACTGTTGCGGTTAATCCTGCACCACTTGCGGACTTTCCAACTACATATCTTCCTTTAGGAGATATTTCAGCCATGAACCCTAATGTAACGGATTTGGCTACTCCTGGATCCCCTATTAGCAAAATATGGATATCTCCCCTACTTTTCTGACCATCCACATGAACTTTTTTAACTCCACTAAATAATTGTAAAACTAGTGATTTTTTTATTTCTTCATATCCCCAAACACTGGGTGTGATGCTTCCCGCGAGCTTATCGAATATTGCCGGATCTTTGGATAGTTCTAATATTTTTTTCTCATCTTCTTCACTTATATCCAATTCCTCGAAAGTCTCTTCCATTGGGATTAAGTTATTGACTTCTACAGCTAACTCGAATCTTGTAGATAATCCTCCTGAAGTGAGTGGAACTGGGACTTCTTTCAAAATTCCTATAACTTTAATTCTACTTCCAGGAGTTGTCTTTTCTTCCATTTTTGGTTCCACCAAATCTTCTTTTACAAAAACGTTTAATCTTTTTGGTTGTTCACCTCCACTTAAGGATTCTGGAGATTCTTCTATGACTAGCCTTTGAGTATCAACCATTTCCTTACTCATTAATTTGAATCCACCTCTTCTACCACAAGAACATCTTGAAGGTTCTCTGAATTTTTTTTCAATTTGTAATACTGAAATAATTGTTCCACAGCTAGGACACTCGAATTTTGCATTTACTATTTGAGGTCTCACATCGCTCGATTGTCTTATAATTCCCTCTATTACAACTAAATTATCTAGATGTCTTGAACGTAAATTTCTTATTTTAATCTGTGAGCTTTCGGGAAGATTGGATAATCTGATTCTTACTCCACTGATTGTCCATACATCTTGAATAGCAGATTCAATGATCTCTATTGTTTTTTCAGGATCTGCCAATATTTCATCAGAAAGTTTATTTGAAAATTCTGTTAATTTCATGAAATTTAAAGGTATAACTCTGTTATCTCTTTTCAAGAATTCTCCAATTTCTCTTTTGTATAAATCAAAGAAATTTTTAGCTTCAAGAGTTAATTCATCATTTGTAAGCTTTTTTTCACCCATTATCTGAAAAAAGGAGAATTGTTTTTATAGTTTATTGTGACTCTTTGCGCCTTTTCAGAAGTAATTGTTAATTCTTGTAATTTTTCAAAACAGCTTTAACATTTTTTAGTAGTTGAACCATGCTGTCTTCTAACTGTTGTTTGTTCTTGGTTCCAGTACAAACTAGTTTTCCATTACTAAAAAGAAGGAATGTTGCAGTAGGATTTCCCAATTTGTAAACTAATCCTGGGAATTGTTCTGGTTCATATTCTGTGTTCTCCATTTCTAAAGCTAAATAATTAAGGTTAAGTTTCAAATCAATTGTTCCAGATGCCACAATATTTTGAACAGTTATTTTTGGTTTTATTGTGACATTTACATTAATTTTCCTAAGTTGTTTTATAACTTCTTGAATAACTTGTTTTACTTGTGCGACTGATTTTGTTCCAGTGCAAACAAGGTTTCCAGATGAGAAAACTAATACAGCAGATTTTGGTTCTTTTACTCTTAGAACTAATCCTGGGAAAGTTTTAGGATTGTATTCTGTGTTAGGTTGAGTTCTAGCTAATTTTAATAATGGAACCGGTTTTTCTAAAGATGTCGTTGCTACAATGTTCTGAATCTGATATTTACTTACTGATTTTTTAGCAGTCATGTGAAATTATAGAAAAATTCATTTATAAAGGTTTATTTCTGGGATTTCTTCCTTGGGGTGGCCTTCTTGGAGGAGGTACCCGATTTCCCCTTGGTGGAGCCCTTCTTAGTGGAAGTTTTCTTCCTGCGTTTCCGGGAGAATTCATTGGAGCTCTTCTTGGAAGTCTAGGAATTCTCATTTTTCTCCTAGGGAAATTTATTTTTGGCATGGAAACAGGTGGAGGTCCTTTTGGAGCCATGTTATTTAGTTGTGACCCTAAACCAAATTTCCCTTTAATATAGAAAATTGTTATTGCAATTATTATTAACAATATCACTACTCCTATTGAGGTTACTAATACTTTGCCCAAACTGCTCCCACCGTTAACACAATTTCTTAATGTTGTTTCTGATCCATCCCCACTGCAATCATTTAAATCAGTACATATTTTTTCTTGAATTTCACCTTCTTTACATTTTTTTGGTTTCCAATCTCCACAATCCCAATTGGGAGTACAAACTGGGGGAGTTGAGGATGTTGTGTTTGTGGGAGTAGTATTTGTATTTGTTGGTTGGGAAGTAGTGGTTGAAGATAGATTCAATGTTATTATTCTAGTTGACGTTGAATCTTCATTTCCGGATGTATCGGTCACTGTTGCGTTAATCGAATAGGTTCCATCAATTAATCCTGTGAAATTTATTGAATGAGGTGAGGAATCACCACTCGAATTTGATAATAAACCTGTTGAACCATAAATGAATATTGTTATGGTATCTATTGCCACATTATCACTTGCAGATACTTCTACTGGGATGAAGGTTTGTGCTAAGTTTGAATTTGAGATTGGAGTTGGGCTGTTGAAATTTATACTTGGGTCAGTAGTGTCTTCAATTGTAACCGTTGAATTGTATTCTATTGAATGTGTGTTATTAGAGATTATTAATAATGTGATATTATATATTCCTCCAAGTGTAGAACCATTGGCTTCAAATGAGAATGTTTTTGAATTAGTTCCATTAATTAAGTATCCGTCATCTGATGAATTTTCCCAACTTAAAAGATTTGAATCATTTAGGAATGTTGCATAAGAAGAAGTTGTGCTATTACTTTTATCAATATATACTAATCCTGTTGGAACAGTTATGTTCACTACTGTGATGTTTCCATCTGGCCAAATGTCATTATTATTAATTGTTAAAATATAGTTCTTGTTAATATCTGGATTTACTGAGAAAGTTGTAGGAGAAATTGCAGCCGAACTAATTAAATAAATTGAAAATGTTGCAATTGCGAAAATTAAAAATAATTTAGCTTTCATCCATATCTCCAATTTCTTTTTTGATTTCCAAAATCTTTTTTAATATCGTCTAATGTTGTTATTTCTGATAATGGTTTGTCTGGGCGCATTGCTGTAAATCTTGGGAATCTTAAAGCAAATCCTGAATTGTAGTTTGGAGATTTTTGGATTTCTTGATAAGTTACAGCGACTACAATTTTTGGTTTTATGTCAACTTCTTTTCCTCTTTCTTTTGTAATTAGTGGTTTTAGTTTTTCAGTCAATTCTGAAAATGAAAGTATGTTTTCATCCTCAGATGTTTTTTCTTTAATTCCTGTACCGACTTTTCCGATTTTCACATATTTTCCATTATCTTTACATCCCAAAATAAAACTAGACATCCATCCAGATCTTTTTCCAGCACCATATTCTGCACCAATTATGACCAAATCATAATCTCTTTCTTCAGGTTTAATTTTTAACATATGTCCAACTCTTCTTCCTGGTTGATACGTTGCTTGAAGATTTTTCATCATTATTCCTTCTTGGTTATCTTTGAGTGCATTTTTGTAGAATTCTTTAACCTTTTTTTCATCTCCCGTGATTATTTGTTTTGAATGAATTATTTTATATTTTTGATTTGTTAGTATTTTCTTAATTAATTCAGTTCTTTTTTCAAATGGTTCGTTTAAGAGAGATTTTCCATTATAGAGAAGAATGTCAAAAACATTTATTTCAATTGGAAGTTCATTTTGTAATTTTTCTATATCGTATTTTCTTCTGATTCTTTTACCTATATCTTGGAATGGTCTGTATTCTTTTGTTTTTTTGTTGAAACCTACAGCCTCGGAATCAATTATGAATGAATTCCCTTTAACATATTTGTGTAAGTATTCAATGACTTCGGGAAATTGTTTTGTTACGTTTTCAAGGCTTCTAGTGAATAAAGTTATTTGGTCTTTTTCCTTGTGGATAATCATTCTAAATCCATCGTACTTGTATTCAAT
>CAZJVQ010000002.1:15981-18039 GCA_964549605.1 Candidatus Woesearchaeota archaeon
ATTCAATTGCGCAAGGTCTTCCAACCATTTTGAATCCCTCTTCAATTGTTTTCGCTTTTTGAGCGAGCATGGCTTTTATAGGATTTCCCACTTTCAATTTTGCTTTATCCAATTCTTTTAATTTTCCTTTTTTGACCATATCAAATACTAATGCTATGTCGTTAGTTTTGTCAATTGCTTCTTGGATTTTTTTGGATGTTTCTTTACTTTTGTCGAAGAATGCAGAATTCATTGATTCCCTTATTGAACTTTCTTTCAAACCAATTCTTAAATCTCCAATCAAAGTCCTTGTTAAGTACAATGCTTCTAATGGTGATGCAGAAGTTAAGAGTTCAATTATCAGTGCTAGTTTTTTGTTTACTGTTCCTTTCCCAACTAATTCTGGAAGTTTTCTTAAATTTTCTAGAACTTTTTCAGAGGTTAAACTTTTAGAGCTGAGTGTTTCTTGTCTTTTTTTACTTTTTAATTTCTCAGCAACTTTTCCCAAATCTCCAATCGATTTCCATTCTTTTACAATTGTTTCTTTTTCTGTCCCAGTAGATTTAGAAATCGCTTTTATTGCAAGTTGGTTACTTATTCCGATACGTCTTTCATCATGTTCTGGGAAAATATCTCCTAACAATAAATAAAGAACATCTCTGTCTTTTTCTTCAAGAGCTTTTAGAAATTTTGAAAGGATTTCAATTTTTATTAATCTTTTTGTTGTTCCAGTAAGCTCTTCGTAAAGCTCTGCTAGTTTTTGATATTTCATTCTCCCTCTTTGTTTTTACTATTAAGAAAAAGAAGTTTTTAAGATTGATTATTTACCTTTTCTTCCGCCGGCTCTTACACTTGGTCTAACCTTAGATTCTGGAGATTTCTTTCTCAATCCTCTAGATCTTTTACCTGCAGAAGTTAATCCTCTGAAAACTCTTCCTTTGTTTGTAGGTTTACAAATAAAATTTTTGTCTGGATCGTTTTTGATTTCTGGTCTTTGTGGGTCAACCATAATCACTTCATAGAAATAATGTTTGCCATCTTTTCCAATTAAGTATGAATTTAAAACTTCAAGGTTTTCGAATTTTTTGGCAACTCTTTGTTCTGCAATCCATTTGTAGTTCATCTTTAGATTTTTTCTAGTGTGTAATCTTTTGGATCTTCGTCCTTTATTTGGACGTGGTCTTTTATGGCCTCCTCTCAAAAGTCTTACTCTGATTACTACAAATCCTTTTTTGTCTTTGTATCCAAGTGATCTTGCTCGATCCAATCTTAATGGTTTTTCAACTTTTACGAACCTTTCAGATCTTCTCCATTCTATCATTCTTTCTCTTAAGAGCTTTATATCTGGTTTTTTCCATGCTTCTCTTAAGTAGTGATATAATCCTTTAACCATGCTATTTTTAGAAAAAATTGGTTTTTAAAGGTTGTCTATTCTTCATGGGATTTCTTAGTTAATTCCCCAAGATATTGTTCATCAAACCATTTCATCCAATTGACAATGTCAACTATTTCTGGTTCATATGTCATTACTTCAATTTCTCTTCTTTCCCCTTCCATAGTGTATTGTGCTTTTCTTAAAACCCCGTTTATTTCCACTTTCCCTTCCCATAGAATTTCATCTGATTTTTCTTTATCGAATATTTTTAGATAATCTCCTGTTCTGAGAATGTGGAGTCCTTCATAAGACCAAAAAATTTCAGGGGTTAGTTCAAAATCATGTTCTTTTGGTTTACAGTAGTCTCCTTCAATTTCTTCAACTCCTTTTGGATCTTTTTCTTTGTTCCAAGCTCTACAGCATTTTTTACAAACATATTGCCCAGGATTAGGGTAGTTAAATTTTGGATCATTAAATGCCCAAGGAGAACCCTCATATCCGGTTTCGAAAAATATACACAGAACTCCCTTTATTTTATCTTCTAATTTAGACATATTTTGTTTAAGGTTAAATTGTTTAAATAATTAGTTATCAATAACGTTTATAAAAGAATTTATTTTATTTTAGTTAAGGAGCCTGTAGCTCAGTCTGGTCAGAGCACTACTCTGATAAGGTAGGGGTCCACAGTTCAAATCTGTGCAGGC
>CAZJVQ010000002.1:18049-35199 GCA_964549605.1 Candidatus Woesearchaeota archaeon
CTCCTATTAATCTTTTATTCCTAATTCAAGAACTAATTTTCCTCTAGAAAGATTGTAACCAGTTATAGGCAAACTAATTGGAAGAATTTTTTGATAAGAGACTTCTTTTCCAACACCTTTAATTTCTATGCTGTTTTCAAGATTGACTATTGAGATATCTTTTTCTGATTTTATTCCAGGCATACTAACTTCGTAAATTACTTTATCAGATAATCTTCTCACATTTGTTTTTGGTTCTTTTTTCGGGAATTTTAAATAACCTCTTAATGGTTCGTTTGGAAGTTCAATTGGATTTTCTTCAACAACTTTCTTTTCTTTTTTTGGTTGCATATTTCCAACATTTATTTTTTTTCCATTCACGAATAATTGAAAATTATTTTTTGGAAGGTTTTGAGCATTCGGATTATTTTGCCTGTTCATTTCTTTGGACATTTCGTTCTCAAGCATTTTCATTGCATTTTCAAACATTTTTCCCATCATTTTTCCTCCAAGTCTTTCAATAAATGTTTCGCCCATTTGATTTTGTGTTTCTTCAAAATCGTTTTCTCCCAACATTCCTAAATCGTTTTTCCCAGAGTTTTTAGTAGAGTTTCCACAAGAAGGACAGAAGTTAAATTTACCAGTTATTTTCTCATCACAATTATTGCATTTTTTTCCGAACATTTTCTAAAAAGAGGTTGTTTTGTTTAAATATCTTTAGGTAAGTTAACTTTTTATATCCTTACAATTTATGAAATTCATGGTAAAAAAATTTTACGTCACTACGGCAATTGATTATGTGAATGCGAAGCCGCACATTGGGCACGCTTTTGAGAAAGTTTTAGCTGATGCTCTGATTCGTTGGCATAAATTGAAAGGGGAGGAGACTTGGTTTCTTACTGGTACCGACGAGAATGCGCAGAAAAATGTTCAAGCAGCTAAGGAAGCGAAAATTCCAACTAAGAAATTTGTAGGTCAAAATGCTAAAATGTTTGTAGATTTATGTAAAAAATTGGATGTGAAATATGATCGATTTATTAGGACAACTGAAGAAGAACATGTCAAGAAATCACAGGAAATTTTCAAAGAAGTTTATGATAGGGGAGAAATTTACAAAGGGAAGTATGAAGGATATTATTGTTCAGGTTGTGAGGGTTTCAAAACTGACAGAGATTTAGTTGATGGAAAATGTGTTGAACATGATAAAGAACCAGAATGGATGTCTGAAGAAGCTTATTTTTTTAAATTGAGTAAATACAAAGATAGAATTTTGAAATTTGCAGAAAGTTATATTGTTCCGGATTCTAAGAAAAATGAAATTGTTTCAAGATTGAAAATTGAAGGTTTGAAGGACTTGTGTGTTTCTAGAACAAATTTGGATTGGGGAATTGATTCTCCAATTGATCCTAAATTTAAGATTTATGTTTGGTTTGATGCTTTGATAAATTATGTTTCTGGATCTGAAGGGAATTGGCCAGCCGATGTGCATATTGTTGGAAAAGGAATTAACTGGTTCCATTCTGTGATTTGGCCAGCAATGTTGATGTCTGCAGGTTATGATCTTCCCAAGAAACTTTTGGTTCATGGATATTTGAATGTTGGTGGAAAGAAAATGTCAAAATCTTTGGGGAATGTGATTGATCCAGTTGAACTTGTAAAAAAATATGGAAGCGATAGTTTGAGGTATTCTTTGTTAAGATGTTCCGTTTTTGAAGATTCAGATTACAGTGAAGAAATTTTAGTTGAAAGACATAATAATGAACTTGCTGATAAACTTGGAAATTTGGTTTCCAGAGTTTCAACACTTGCTGAGAAGTATGGAATTGAAAAGAAAGAAAATGTTTTGTTGAAGAAACTAAAAGAAAAACAAATTGAAGAATATTTTGAGAAGTTTGAATTTGATAAAGCTTTGAATTTGGTCTTTGAGTTTTTAGATAATTGTAATGAATATGTTCAAGAAAAGAAACCTTGGGAAACAAAAGACAAACAAGTTTTATTCGAGTTAGTTGAAAGTATAAGGAAAGTTAATTCTTATTTGGAAATTTATATTCCTAGAACTGCAAAGAAAATTGAGAAAATTTTCAAGACAGATAAAATAAAGAAGTCTGAGATTTTATTTAAGAAAATATGATTAAAAGAATACAAATCTTTAAAAATATAATAATTATATTTGAAATATGGATAGTGAACCAATTTATATTTTTAAAGAATCTGTGAATAATGAGGAGAATCGTATTTCTGGATTAAGTAATTATTCTGCCGTTTTTAATGGTAAACCTGAATTTCAAACTGCTGCCGCTCTTCCTGGAGAATTAGCTTTTATCTTGGCGAATCATCCTAGCGTCTTAGAAAATTTTTCCTTAGAAAATTTGCCTAATTTTTATAGATCTATTTTTTTAAATCCAGTTATTGAGAATAAGAGAAGATATGAGCAGATTTTTAGGGAAAGTTCCCGTAAACATGGGCATAGACAAGACTCCTCTATTTATTTTTCCTCTTTTAATGATACTGAATTTAAAGGATTTAAAAATATTTTTGATGCTAATTTTTTAAAATAGATAAAATTAAAAAATCTAAAATCTTGTTTTTTCCATATAAAATGGAAGGAATAGTAACTTTTGAGGATTGGAGCAAGCTTGATTTAAGAGTTGGTGAGATAGAAGAAGTCGAAGAAATTGAGGGGGCGGATTTGCTTTGGAAAATTACTGTTGATGTTGGTAATGAAATTGGTAAAAGAACCATTTGTGCAGGAATTAAGAAATATTATTCTCAAGAAGAATTGAAATGCAAGAAAATTATTGTTTTTGTCAATTTATCCCCTAGAAAAATGAGGGGAATTGAAAGCCAAGGAATGCTTTTGGCTGCAGGTTCTAAAGAAGAAGATATTTGTGTTTTAGTTTCTCCTGAAAAGGATGTTGAAGTCGGAATGAAGATTAGTTAATCACAATAATTCTTAAAAAGGTAATTTAGTAATGAAGTTTATGGAAGAAAAGAAATTTTATACTCCTCAGGAAGTTGTGGAGATTGCAAGAAATTATAATTTAGTTAGTGGAATGTTGAATCTACCTATTTCTGCTGAATTAAGGGAAAGATATGAGGGAACGATTCCTAAGAATATTAGAGATGTTATTGATCCAATGAATGACTTAGAACTTAAGGCATTCCAGAATGTTATTCCTGATTAATATTTCTCAATTAAGCTTCCATCACAATAATCTTTAAAAAATATCTTTTCTCTGTTTTGCTATGAAGAATTTAGGTTATTATGTTGGTTCTGTTGCTTTAGGTTTATCATTAACAATGGGGGGTTGTGAAAAGCCAGAAGTTATTCCTCCAGAGACTAGTGTTAAATTGGAAAATATGATTTATTATGAATCTTCGGGGAAAGATGTTTGTTTATATTATTCTAGCGGGAATATGGGGGCATCTCTTGATAAAGACAGTAATGGAATGGTTGTAGCTCATGATCTCATAGTTACTGATGGAGATGGTCTTAAGGAAATTTATCATGGAAGATTTAAGGAGGGTAGGCATTTTCATTATGAGCCAGATAAACCTAAAACTAAGACTGAAATTACTATGTTAGAGAATTCTCCACATAAAAAACATTTTGACAAGCCTTACAGAGTAATAGTGACTGACATGAAAGAGAATGAAAAAACATTCTCCTTTCCAATAGAATTTGTTAAGAAACATGGAAAAATCATGAATCATAAAGCTCCAAATGCTAAAGGGAAATGTGATAAGAATTTTTAGTTAAGACATCAAACCTAATTTTTTAAGAAGCAATACTATCATTTTCTCTTTGTCTTGATTTGAATCACAAAAAACATCTACTAATTTTGAAGCAATTTCTTTGTAGGCTCTTGAAGATTTTCCTTTTGGGAATACATTAACTGCGGCATCTCGCGAGTTTAATGCTCTTGAGATATCTAAGTCATAAGGAACCATTCCAATAATTGGGACCTCCAGCATTTCCTTTACGGTTTCTGGAGACATTTCAATTTTATCTTTTCTAACTTTGGTAATAATTGCACCAATCACTGGTTTTTTCATTTGTTCCGCAAGTTTTACTGCTTTAAGTGCATCAGTAATTGCAGGCATTTCTGGATTTGTAATTATGATTATTTCATCAGCTAAATTTATTGCGGCTTCTGCTTCTTCGCCAAGTCCTGCAGCACAATCTATTATCACATAATCTGAAATTTTTTCCAAGTCCTTTCTTATGGATTTTAATTTTTCAGGAGTTGTTTTTTTCATTTCTTTCATAGATAATGAAGCGGGGACAATTTTCAATCCAGATTCATGTTCATAAATCGCTTCTTCTAATTCTGCTTTATTGTTTAAAACGTGATTTAGATTTACTGGGACTTCTGGAGAGCCGAGGTGAATTCCTACATTTGGTGTTGATAAATTTCCATCAATAACTAGTACATCTTTTCCAAAATGATTCATTGCCGCACCTAAATTTATTGCAGTAGTTGTTTTACCTACACCACCTTTACCTGAAGTTATTACAATTATTTTTCCCATTTTTCTTTAGTTAGAAAATTTAACGTAGAAGAAATTGTTTTGTGGTGCTTATAAACTTTTCTAACATATCAGCATAAATTTTTAACATTTCTAAGTTGATATTTATCTCTTTCCCTCGGTAAAACACCCTTAAATTAACATTTTTTCTGAATTCTCCAATTCTTTCTTTTCTTAATTCTTCTATTTTTCTGAACATTTCATAGAGATCAATTACTTCTTGGAAATTTTTATCTTTCTTTAATAATTTCCTTACATCTTCAATTTTTTTTGTAGGATTTGTTGCAACTGTAGAAATTTTTTTCTTTTTTTTGGCATGTTCCAAGATTGCATCAATACTTGTTTCGATCATTCTTCGCCATCTTAGTGTGAGATTAAGAATTACGTCGCACGTTTTCGTGTATTTTAAACTGACATATAGCAAATGATCAGCGCTAATTTTTTCCTGTATGATGTCTTCCATATAATGTCTTAAACCCTAATTTATCCCTTAGAAGTATAAAAACGGAATACTCAATTCTTTTTATATTTATCTTTTATTCACTACTACCAAGTTCCAGAATATGATATAAGAAAAAGCAATAATCTTTAAATAATTGGAGATTTTGATGGGGAATGGACGAAAATGGATTTGAAGAGGCTTATAGAAAATTAGAATCTAAATTATTACTTTCTAGGGGAAAACAAGTTTTGTTTGCTGAGAATAAATTATTTCCAAGAGGATGTGGTGGGGTCAATAAGCAAGTTATTAAGACTCTTGAATTGGGAATTTTGGAAGATTTTGAAAAGTATGAGAATTTTGGAATTATTTTGTCAATGAAGAATCATGTAAGAAAAATTGAGAATAAATCTGAATGGGAATTAGTTTATAAAAATATAGAAGTCTCTGATTTTAAGATCATTAATCTTGGAAAAGAAATTAGGACCCCCCTTAGTAGAGTTGGTTGCTTTAGTGGAAGTTCTTATATTTCTGAACCAGCTCTTCATTTTGCTTTTGGAGAGGATGTTGAGAATTATTTTATGGTTGGATCTCCACTCCAATTTAATGGATCTGACATTGAGAGGGGAGAAAATCCAAAAAGAGATGCTTCTTATTTTGATGCATTAAGACTTTTAGAGATTAAAATTCCAGTACGTTTACAAACTTTATCTGAATCTCTTGAAGAAAGTAAAATGGATTTTGAAAAGACTCGAGAAAAATACACTTAATTACTAAGTTCTAGAATACTTTCTGCTAAGTCACCGGTTTTTTCTAAAGTTTCTCTAGCTTTTTCTTCATCAACGCCTGTTTTTTCAACTATTGTTTTTACGTCTTCTTCCGAAACTTCTTGTGCTGCTGTTTCTTCATGCGACTCTCCTGATATTTGGAATGTTTCTTGACCTTGCATTTTTATTTTAGTCACAGAAGGATTTTCAATTATTACTCGAGTGTTGTCTGTTTTTTCAATGATTACTCTAGAAGCATTTAGGTTTTCTTGAGCCATGCCCATCTGTTTCATCATTGCTTCCATTTTTTTAGGGTTTAATCCGCCGAACATTTTAATATATAATATTTAAAAGAATTCTGAATGCCACAATAAAAATTACGAAAATTATTATATGGATTGGTTTTAAGTTGAAATAGCTAGAGTATTCTTCGCTAAATCTGGTTAATCCTCCGAATCCTCCTGGAAGATTCACTTTGTTTTCTGCCATGATTGTTTAATATATAGATAGTTTTTAAAAGTTTCTTGATTGTTTTTAGGTTATGGCTCAACCTCAATCTAATTTTAAAGAATCTGAAGAAAAGATACGAAAATTTTGGGAAAAGGAAAAAATTTACAAGTTTGATCAGAAATCAAAGAAGAAAATTTATTCTATAGACACTCCCCCTCCTACTGTTTCGGGAAAGATGCATATTGGTCACGCGTTTTCATATTCTCAACAAGATTTTATTGCAAGGTTTCATAGAATGAATGGAGAAAATGTTTTTTATCCTTTTGGAACTGATGATAATGGTTTGGCTACAGAAAGACTTGTTGAGAAAGAAAAGAAAATTCATTCAAAGAGTATGTCTAGAGACGAATTTATCAAAGTTTGTTTAGATTTTCTTAAAACTGAAAGGCCAGAATTTATTCAAGATTGGAAAAATATTCGATCTAGTTGTGATTTTGATATTTTTTATTCTACTATTGATGATCATTCTAGAAAAATTTCACAATGGTCTTTTTTAGATTTGTATAAGAAAGGAAGAATCTACAGAAAAGATGCTCCTGCAATGTGGTGTCCCAATTGTCAAACTGGGATTGCGCAAGTTGAAGTTCAAGATAAAGAACAGGATTCCACATTTAATGATATTGTTTTTAAGGTAGGTAACGAAGATTTGGTTGTTGCTACGACAAGACCAGAATTACTTCCCGCTTGTGCAGCCATTTTTTATCATCCAACTGATACGAGATTTAAATCTTTGAAAGGAAAAATGGCGAAGGTTCCTTTGTTTGATTTAGAAGTTCCAATAATGGAAGATAATCGTGTGGATCCTGAGAAGGGAACGGGGATTGTTATGTGTTGTACTTTTGGAGATCAAACAGACATGGAATGGCAGAAGGCTTATAATTTGCCAATTAAGATGGCGATTTCCCCTGAGGGAAGAATGACGAATTTAGCTGGAAAATATGAAGGTCTTAAACTAAAAGAAACAAGGGCGAAAATAATTGATGATTTGAAAAGTAATGGTTTGTTAAAAGATCAGAAACCAATAAAACATGCAGTTAATGTTCATGAAAGATGTGGAGTTGAAATAGAGTTTATCAAAAGTAAACAATGGTTTGTTAAGTATCTTGATTTGAAAAAAGATTTATTGAAATGGGGAAATGAAATAAATTGGTATCCTAAGAAAATGAAGAATAGGTACGATAATTGGGTTAAGGGTTTACAATGGGATTGGCTTATTTCTAATCAAAGACATTTTGGGATTGCTTTTCCAGTTTGGTATTGTGGTGATTGTGATGAAGTTATTTTTGCTGAGGAATCCAAACTTCCCGTGGATCCATTGAAAGATAAAGCTCCAAAAAGTAAATGCATAAAATGTAAATCCTTGAATATTATTCCTGAGAAAGATGTTTTGAATACTTGGTTCACTTCTTCAATGACGCCACAGATTGCAGCACAATTAATGCCTAAAGCTTTGCAGAAGAAATTATTCCCAATGGATTTGAGACCGCAAGCTCATGATATTATTACTTTCTGGCTTTTCAATACAGTTTTGAAATCTCAATTGCATTTTGGGAAAACTCCTTGGAAAAATACAACTATTTCTGGTTTTGTTACAAAAGGAAAAGAGAAGATGTCAAAGTCTAAAGGGAATGTTATCAAGCCCCAAGAGGTAATGGAACAATATGGTGCCGATGCTTTGAGGTATTGGGCTGCAGGTTCGAAACTTGGAGAAGATTTGGATTACCAAGAAAAGGATTTAGTTACTGGAAAGAAATTTGTAAACAAGATAAAAAATGCTACTAGATTTGTTTTTATGAATTTGGAAAATTCTAAATTTGATAAACAACCTAAATTATTAGAGTTGGATAGAATTTTTTTAGTTAAATTAAATGAATTGATAAAAAGTGCAACCGAATCTTTTGAAAATTATAATTATTCTAGATCTAAATTAGAAACAGATAATTTTTTTTGGAAAGAATTTGCAGATAATTATTTAGAGATTGTTAAGAAAAGAATTTACAATGGAACTAAAGAAGAAAAGGAATCTGCAGGTTATGTTCTTTATAATTCATTGTTAACTGTTTTGAAGTTAATGTCTCCGATTACCCCCTATGTAACTGAGGAGATTTATCAAGAATATTTTAAGAAAAATGAGAAAACAAAAAGCATTCATATTTCTGATTGGCCTAAGGAAATTAAAGTTTCTGAGAAAAAAGAAGATTTGAAAACTTGGGATTTATTTATAAGCAATCTTTCAAAGATTAGACAAAAGAAATCCGAAGCAAAGAAATCAATGAATTCCGAAATTAATTTGACTATTTCTAATAAAGGGTTAGAATCTGTTTTGGATGATTTGAAAGCTGTTACAAATGCTAAAGAAATCAAAGAGGGGAAGTTCAAAGTTGAGTTTATTGATTAAAGTTTGTCTGCAACGTAAGATATAACAGTTCCCGCAGCAATAGATGCTCCTGCCAATACTAAAATTGGTGCAGCTAATCCTGAAATCACTCCAGAGGCATAGGAAATATTTCCTTTGATGCTTTTAACTTCTCCATTCTCTAGGCTGGTTTCTAAACTTTGTCTATTGGTCTGATTATACATTCTCAGGCCCTTTAGAAGTCCTGCCCTATAATTTTCGTCCATTAAAAATGGATTTAAAGTTAGTTTATAAATATTTGTATAAAACATTTAAGGTAGAGTTTATTTGATCTTCATAATTCTTTTAAAGCATGGAATTTTTGATTTTTTATGAAACTGAAAGAAATATTATTTGACCATAAAATTAAGGATCAATTTCATAAAATGAATTCCAAATTTTATTTGGGAATTTATGGAAAAAAAGGAAGTGAAAGGAAGATGGTTTTGCAAAATGAAGATGAATTTGTTCTTGAATCAAGATATTTTTTAAGTGGATCCAATCCTGAACCAATCTATGCTAAAGCGATAAAACTTTTGAAAGAATATGATGTTGAGAAAGGAGAGCTTCCAAGTGGTTTTCTAGAGAAATTTTTCTCTTCTAAATAATTTTATAAATCATCTTTTTATTCATTAATTATGGTATTGACTAAAATAGAGCTTGAAGAAGTTTTGCAAACTCTTGAGAATTATAAGGGAAGGCAGACTGAATTGATTACAGTTTACATTTCTGCAGGTTACGATGTGAATACTGTTCAAAGACAGCTTGAAGCGGAGAAATCTACTGCTAAGAATATCAAATCTACTGCTACTAGGAAAAATGTTTCTGAGGCTTTGGATAAGATTGTTAGGCATCTTAAGGGTTTGAAGAAAACTCCTGAACATGGTTTGGCTCTTTTTTGCGGGAATATTTCTAAAGTTGAAGGAGATAGTGATTTGCAACTTTGGGATATTGAACCTCCAATGCCTTTGAAAATTAGACTTTATAGATGTGATAAGGAATTTGTTTTGGAGCCATTACAAACTATGTTGGAAGTTGATGAAGTTTTTGCACTTTTAGTTATGGATCGGAAAGAAGCGACTATTGGAATGTTGGAAGGAAAGAGAATAGAGGTTATGCATAAGATGACTTCAGGGATTCCTAGCAAAGTTCGAGCTGGAGGGCAGTGTTTGAGTCTTGGTATGAATGTTTATTTGGCTAAAGGGGATTTAGAGACTGGTGCATCTGGAAATAAATATTTGTCTGAGGTAAAAATTGGAGATGAAATAAAGGCTTTAGATTTGAATAAACAAAAAATTGTTTTCACTAAAGTGAAAAATAAATGGGATGTTACTAAAGAAAAATATTTAGAGATTGTAATTAAAGATTGTTGGAATCTACTGGTCTCTGAAGATCATACTTTCTTTAAAGATGTTGGTGATAATGATTATAAAATTGTGGAAATTTTGGCAAAAGATTTGAAAAAAGGAGATATCTTAATAAGTTTTGATTCAAATAACAATATAACAACTCTTGAAATAGATGATATAATGGAACACCATAAATCAATAAAAATGATTGATCTAGAAACAGAAGAAGAAAATTTCTTTGCAGAAGGAGTTTTGGTCCATAACTCTGCGCAAAGATTCCATAGGATTACTGAAGGATTAACAAGAGATTTTTACAAGAGGATTGCTAGCGAAATGAAAGCGGTTTTTTTTGAGATGCCAAAACTTAAAGGAATTTTAGTTGGGGGCCCAATTCCAACTAAAGATGAATTTTTAGATGGCGATTATTTAGCAACAAAATTGGGAGATAAAGTTCTTGGTGCAGTGGATATTGGGGACACTGATGAACATGGTTTGAAGGAACTTGTGATTAAGGCTCAACATATTTTGGCAAGTCAAGAAATAATAAAGGAACAAAAGTTGATGGAACGATTTTTTGATACTTTGGGGAGTAAACCAGATATGGCGGTTTTGGGTGTTGAGAAGAATAAACATGCTTTAGGTTTCGGAGCTGTTGATACGTTGTTTTTATCAAAAGATGTTGATAAGGCTGTTTCTATAGAATTGAAGAAAATGGCAGAAAATATTGGGGCAAATATTGAGATTATTTCTACTGAAACAACAGAAGGAGAGCAATTTAAGAATTTAAGTGGAATTGGTTCCATACTTAGATTTAAAGTTTAGAGGAAAAGATTTAAAAATAGAAATTATGTGGGAAATACATGAAAATATCATTTAAGAGTGAAGGATTCATTATTGGAGCGTTAATGGGGTTTTATGCTGTTACCCCCACAATAATGCCTACTGATTCAAGAAGATTAGAAAATATGCTCCCCTCTAAAAGCAATACTTTTGTGGGGGAATTTTATGGGAAAAATGAAATGGGTGGAAAAAAAGGATATGTTATTTCTTATGATATTGAAGATGAATTGGGAGTAGTTGATGGAAAAGTTGATGTGAAAATTCCTGTTTTAGAATGTAATGGTAGCGGGGATAACTCATTTGGATACTATGATTCGAGAAAAAATATATTTTATTATACGGGTATTACTGGAATGGTAAATGGAAAACAGGATTACCATCTTTATCAAAAAATAGAAAATCCTAAGAAAAATTTGTTTGATTATGCACCAGATTGTCCATAATAATTTTTAAAGACTCTTTATTTCTCTAATATATGGAACTTACAAGTAAGACTGCTCATGAAATTGATGAGAATCGAGAAAAAGAGGATTTGAAAAAACTTGAGGCGATTTTTTTTGTTTCTGGGAGATTTCTTACAATGCAGGAATTGATTTCTTTGAGTGATTTGAATCCAATATTGATAAAAGAACTATTGGAAAAATTACAAGATAAGTATGAAGAAAATGATTCTGCTATTGAAATTGTGGGGAGAAATGGTTCTTGGAAGATGGATGTTAAAAGAGAATATTCAAATATAATCAATAAACTAGCAACAGGAAATTCTGAGTTTTCTAAAGCTGAACAAGAAACTTTGGCGATCATTGCTTACAAACAACCTTTGAAGCAATCTGTTCTAATTAAGATTAGGAGCAATAAGGCTTATGATCATATTAAGAAATTTAAAGATTTGAATTTGATTAAAAAGAAAAAAGCAGGGCACACTTATGAGCTTTCTTTGAGCGAAGAATTTTATGATTATTTTAACGTTGGCGAAAAAAAAGAATTTAGCGAACTAAAAGAAATTGAGGAGGAATAATGCCTGAAACTTTAACTTTTGTTTATTTAGGATACATGTTCATAGCAACTTATTTTTTAGTGTTGTTTGTTTTGACTTTTTTTCAAAATCGGAAGGAAATTTTTAAAGATCCTAAACCCAAGAAAAAATATGGGATTTCTGTTTTGGTTCCGGCTTACAATGAAGAAGAAAGTTTAGAAGGAACAATCAAAGCAATCTTGAAATCTACTTACAAGGATTTAATTGAAATAATTATTATTAATGATGGTAGTAAAGATAATACTTTGAAAATTGCAAAAGAATTAGAAAAAAAATATTCTAAAGTTAAAGTATTGGATAAGAAAAATTCTGGGAAAGCGGATTCTTTAAATCAAGCGATAAAAATTGCAAAGGGAGAATTAGTTGCTGTTGTTGATGCGGATTCTTATCCAGATCCAAATGCGTTTTCTTCTACTGTTGGATATTTTAATGATGTTAAAACTGGTGCTGTGACTACTAGGGTTTTAGTTAGGACTAAGAATAATTTGATTCGTAGGATGCAAGCTGTAGAGTATAAAGTAATTGCTTTCACAAGAAAACTTTTGCATTTTTTGGATGCAATTTATGTGACTCCTGGTCCTATGGCTTTGTATAGAAAATCTGCTTTGTTGAAAGTTGGCGGTTTTGATAAGAAGAATATGACTGAAGACATTGAAGCAACTTGGAATTTGATTCATGGAGGTTACGACATCAGAATGTCTTTTAATTCAAAATCTATGACTGTCGCTCCAGACACTTTGAAAAAATGGTTTCATCAAAGAATACGTTGGAATATTGGAGGTTATCAAACTATTTTGAAATACAAACATTGTTTTTTTAAGAAAGGTATGTTGGGATTATTTATTCTCCCTTTCTTTTCAATTTCATTAGTGCTCGGAACTTTTGGATTGGGAATTTTTGTTTATAGAATTTTTAGGAGATTTGCATATTCTTACCTCTCAACGAATTATTCTCTTGCAAGTCAAACTGCGATTCTTGCTTTAGAAGATATTAATCTTAATCCTTCTGTTTTGAATTTTTTTGGGGTTATAATGTTAATTTTAGGTTTAGCGTTTTTATTTTTCTCCTTGAGATTCGTGAATAAACACATAAATGAAAAGGAAGGTTTTTTTAGTGTCTTTGCGTATTCTTTCATATACATTGTGCTTAGACCAATAGTTTTAATATGGTCTTTGATTAAATTTGCAATGGGGAAATATTCATGGTAATTTTAAAAAATAAAAAACATGTATTTTGGCAAGCTCTTTTTATAACAATTCTTTTCTTTTCTTTAGGATTGGTTTTAGGAGTTTATTTAGAGCAATTAAGAACTGATGAAGTTAATGTTGCATTTTATAATTCAGAAGCTTCATTGTATGATTCTTTTGCATTGGGACAATTATTTAGAGATTCTTCTTTTTCATGTGATTCTTTGAAGGATATTAGTGTAAGTTTTGCAGATAAGATTTATTTGGAAGCTAAGAATTTGGAACAATTAGATGATTCTAGCAAGTTGACCGAAGCTTTGAAAGCGACTCATAAAAAATATGATTTGCTTAGAACTTTGTTATGGATAAATATTCTTTCTGCAAAGGAAAATTGTACTAATTTAGATACTATAGTTTATTTTTATAAATATGATTCTGATGTAGTTTCTATAAGGGCGGAGCAGGTTGTTTGGGGAAAGATTTTAGGAGATTTGAAAAATGAACTTGGAAATGAAGTCATTCTTATTCCTATTGCTGTTGATCAAGATATAACTTCTTTGGATTTTTTGATTGATAAATACGAAATTGATAAATTTCCTGCAGTGATGATAAATGAAGAAACTATTTTCTATGGGCATGAGACCGTCGATGACTTGATTAAACGTTTTAATTTACCACCTAAATATTAAAAAATAATATTTTTCTTGTTTTCTTATGGAATATTGTTATAAATGTCAAATTTCTGATGCGCAGGCTTTATTGTTCGACGTGATTCTTTTTGAGAAAATTGATAAAATTTGTAAACTATGTTCAAATGAAGACGATTTTCCGTTGATCACTAAAACAAATATTACTGAAGATAATGAGCCAAAATTGACTGTTCATGAAAGACTTTCCAGACTTTCAAATGTACCAATAAGAAAACCTTCTGAAAATAAGGATTTGAAAAGGGAAGAGAAAAAATTGAGTGAGATTGTTAATAGAAATTTTCGGAGAAGTGTTGGAGATACAAGTATTAGGGAAGATTTGATAGATAATTTTCACTGGTTTATTATGCGAGCAAGAAGGAGTAAACATATGTCTCAAAAAGAGTTGGCTGAAGAAATTAAGGAATCAGAAGTTTTAGTTAGGATGGCAGAAAGAGGAATTGTTAGTGATCTGGTTGTTGTTAAAAAAATTGAAGTAGCTCTTTCAATAAGATTAAGGAGGATTGTAGAATATGAAAATCCTGAAGAGTTGGATCATTCTGAATTTGAAATAAAAGAAGATTCGGATAAATTTGATTTGGATAAGTTTAGGGGATTGAGAGTTACTGATTTGAAGGAAATGAAACAAGATAGGGAATTGGAAGTTCTTGAAGAGCCTACAGAATTTAGTGGCTTTGAGGATTTTGAAGCGTTTGAAGAATTGGAAGAATCCAAAGAATTCTAAAAAATATTTAAATTAAAAATTCTATTTATTTATATGAAAAAGGAGAATGTTGTGATTATTCCTGGTTTGCATTATCACAAAAGCGGTTATTCGAAGATGATTAAGGGTTTGAAGAATTATAATGTTTATTTTTTTAATTGGGATTATGATAAACCAACTGAGAAATCTGTTAAGGATTTGAATGATTTTATGAAAAAGAATAAAATTTCTAAGACAAATTTTATTACACATAGTTATGGTTCAGTCATATTTAGATTGTTTTATGGAAAGAATAAAAGAAAGGTTGGAAAGGTTGTAGAAATAGCGCCATTGAATAAGCACTCAAAGTTACTTGAAAAATTTCATGATCTTTTTCCCAATTTGTTGTCCAAGTTTTTAGGGAAAAGTTATGTTGATTTTATTTCGAAAACAAAAGAGATTTTGGACGTCGATCTTCCTAAAGGATTAGGAATAATTGCAGGTAACAAAAGATTTAATCCATGGAGATGGGAATTTTATATTATTCCTTTTTTCCATAATACTGTTGGTTCTGATGGCAAGATTTTTGTAAATGAAACTAAAGACAAGATGATGGGTGCTTTTTCGATTGTTCATGATACGCATTCTAGATTGGTTGGAAATGATGAAGTAATTCAGAAGATTAACAATTTCTTCAAAAAATTGAAATTTGATTAAACAGAAGTTTTTTAAACTAAAAGTGTGACTTTTTGATATGGATATTAAAGTTCTTAAAGATTCAAAGCAAGAAATGGAAGTTGAAGTTAGTGATCTAACTATAGCGGAGATTTTAAGAGTTTATTTGAATAAAGATTCAAGCGTTACATTTGCAGCTTGGAAAAGAGAACATCCTACTAAAAATCCTGTTTTGAGAATAGAAACTAAAGGGAAAGCAGGTAAAAAAGCGGTAAAAGATGCTATTTCAGCCATAACTAAGGATTTAGATAATGCTTCTGCTGATTTTAAGAAGATGAAGTGATTCACGAAAATCCTTATTAACTTCAAATTTATAGAATAAAGTTATGGAAGATAAAAATTATGTGCAGGTTCTTGATGAAATTGACAGAGCATTTGATAGATCTCTCATTGATATTGTTTTGAGCAAATATTTATTAAATTTTGAAGATACCTTGAATAATCGTATTAAAGAGAAAAATCTTAGTGATGGAGAAGGAAGAATAATTTTAGATTATGTGAATGTGACGAACAATTCTTTAGGACCATTTCACGAGGCCATGGAGAGTTATAATAATCAAAAAGCTTTTGTCTCTCTTGCAACTTTTTTTGCTAGCGGAGCATTGGCTTTAGTTGGGAGTTATTATTTTTTTAAAACAGGAGCAGAATTTTTTGATATTAATTTAACTAATTTTGTGGGTGTAGATCCAAATAACCCATTACCAAAGAATACTGTAGAACTTGGTCTTGCATCTTATATTGGCATTAGTACAAGTGTATTCGCAGGGCTTTGGGAACTTATTGGGGGAAATATAACTGAATTTATTGGGTGGAAACGTCCAGATTATGATGAATTAACTGGTTTATCTAAGGATAGAGAAAATACTCTGAAGAAACTGGAAGATCTGTAATCAATAACATAATAATCCTTATTAACTTATTCTAATTTGGAAATTTATGATTTTGAAGACTGAGAAAATTTCTACGGGAAGTTTTGAACTTAATAAGTGGCTTCATGGGGGTTATGAAAAAGATGTGATCACAATGCTTGCTGGGCCTCCTGGAAGTGGGAAAACTAATTTTGTAATTTTGGCGGCATGCAGTCAAGCAAGTAAAGGCAATAAAGTTCTTTTTATGGATACTGAAGGTGGGTTTAGTGTTGATCGTGTTCGACAAATTGTTGGAGATGATTATGAGGAAGTCTTGAAAAATATTTTTTTACTTGAACCAACTGATTTTGAAGAACAAAAAAAAGATTTTTCCCTTTTGTTAAATAAGATAAAAAAAGAACACGTTGGTTTGATTGTTGTGGATAGTATGACTTCTCTTTATAGGCTTGAGCTCGGAGAATTTAGAAAAAATGAAAGTAAAATAAAGGAGCTGAATTGGAAAGTTGCAGAACAGATGAGAACTCTTGCAGAGATTTCTAGAAAACAAAAGATTCCAGTTATTCTTACAAATCAAGTTTATTCTGGATTTCTTTCTGAAGAAGATTTGAAGAAAGGAGTTAAACGTGAAGCAAATATTGTTGGAGGGGATTTGTTAAAATATTGGAGTAAATGCATTATTGAATTGCAAATTGAAAATCGTAAAAGGATAGCAATTTTATTGAAACATCGGAGTATGCCTAGTAAAGAATTAAACTTTGAAGTTAGGGATAAGGGGATTTTTAAAAGAGGATGGATTTAGGAAACATAAAATTCGAAGTTATCAAAAAAATAGCTGAGACTAATTTTAAAACGAGGAATATTGGGAATGTTTCTAAGCTGGATAGCAATTCTCCTCCAAGTGTTTTTATTGGTTCGAAATTAAAATATCCTTTAGTGAATGTTGGAATTTTGAGCCCTTTTGAAAGAGATGAAAATGCTTGGATTTATGATGATGCTAAACATTGGGCAAATAATAATTTTGAGATTAACGATGTTGTAAAAATTCGTGAGGGATTGTTGAATTCAAGATTTCAATCAAATGTTACAGACTCAAGGGCCAAGAAAAAATTTGTTCAAATTGCTCAG
>CAZJVQ010000003.1:0-22558 GCA_964549605.1 Candidatus Woesearchaeota archaeon
TGATTTCTTATTAGAAAGTGGAGCTAGGTAAATTTATAAAGCTAACCCTAACCTTTTGAAGGGGCTGCTTTATCTTCCTTGGCCTCAGCAGCTGCTTTAGCTGCTTCTTCTTGTTTAATTAATTGATCTTGTTTTTCTTTAATATCTTTGAAATATTCATCTAATTCTTTTTTCTTTTCTGCAGGAGTTTCTGTTGATTCTTCTTGAATTTCCTTGTTATATACTCCTTCATCTATTTCTTTTTCTATTTCAAAAGGAGATTTGCTTTCTATTAAAACCCCTAAAGTTCCACAAGTTCCAACAACAGTTTTTAATGCAGCCTTTAAATCTCTAGAAAGCATGTTTTGCATTTTTGCTTTTGCAACAGAAATTATTTGTTCAATTGAAGCATTTGAAGCTTTTACTTTATCTTGAGCTCCAGATCCTTTGTCGATCTTTAATTCCCTCTTAATTAATTCTGAAACTGGAGGTGAGGAAACTTTTATTTCAAAATCTTTTGTTGTGGTGTTTACTTCTAATTCAACTGGAACTTTAAGTCCTTTGAAAGCTTGTGTAGCTTCGTTTACTTTTTGAATAACTTGATTTATGTTGATTCCTGCTGGTCCAAGTTTTTGACTGAGAGCGGGACCGGGTTTCATACTTCCACCTTCTGCTAAAATTTTAATTATCATCTTCATCCTCCTCGTCATCTTCACGTCTTATAACTTTTACATTGTCGACTTTAACTGTAACTGGGAATGAAACCACTGCCCCAAGTAAATTTACAACAACTTCTTCTTTTCCTTTGTCTATTTTTTGAACTTTAGCTTTTTCTCCTTTGAAAGTTGCTCCGATCATTTCAACAATATCTCCTTCTTTGATTGAAATTGCTTCTACTGAAGGCTCGATCATGTCTTTGATTTCTTCGTATCCGATTGTTTTTCCAATTATTCCTTTAACATAAGGTAAATTGAAAACTGATTCTTCAGCGCTTTCTCTGTCTTCGGCTTCTAAAAGAACGTAACCTCTAAGCCCATGTGGACGAGAAACTGAGAAAACATTTATCCCTTTCTTTTCGGCTCTTTCAGAAATCATGTCGACTGCCCTTTCTTCTTTGTTTGTTTGTACTTTAATAATAAAGATCATTTTAGTTCCACTACACCTTAATATATTAGGAGTAGTAATATTACTTAAAAATTTGGGTTTATAAAATTATCTTATTCAAAATAAAAATGGCCTTCAATTGAATCATAACCCATTCTTTTACCTCTACTTCCATGTTTGTTTAGAAAAGGCATCTTAATACTATTTGTTTGGTCTTGACCTCTTGACAAGGCACTCATTATAGAAACCATTCCATGTTTAGGATCATAATTCCCATCAGAATCCTTCCTCACAATAATTCCTGAAGGGGCGTCACTTCTTACCCTGTTCTCTTCATATTCCCATCCATTTTCTTCTAGAGCATAAAAACTAAGAAGAAAATCGGTAGCAGACAAAACTGGCATTTTTTCTATCATTTTGACAAAATTTCTAGATGCTTTTCTTCCATGATTTTTTTGAACTAATCCACAAATTTCATCTAACATCTTCGAATTTAAATCAGAAACAGTGGCTCCCCTCCCGCTATAATATTCTGGCCTGTTACTCATTCCTACTTCTCTTGTAATTTCCTGAGCAGATAATTTTTCATCCAAAGCCATTTTATTTTTTTGATGGAGATAGTTTATAAAATTATTGATTGACCTACCATATAAAAATGTAATCCATTAAAATGGAAATTATGAAACCAATCACTCCTACAATTGCTATTCCTATTGCAGAAACTTTTGTAATCATTTCAAATTCTTTTCTTGTTGGTTTTTTTAATGCGAGCCAAACTCGTTTACATTTAAGAAAAAATGATTTTGTCGAAACCCAAGTGTCGTTTATCATGTTTTAGAGAAAGAGCATTAGTTTTTAAGTTTTATTAATAGACATAGTCAACTAAATTAGGAGTAATTTTTATTCCAGCTAATTTTGCTGTTCTTAGATTCATTTCTTCCATAAAATATTCTGATAATTTCTCGAAATTATATTCTTCTGGAAGTTGAGATTCCCTAAACTTTAATAATAATTCTGTTGAAGGATCAAGATCTGGAGCAGTAAGAATTGTGTCCACCCTAGTCATTCCAAAAGCAGTTGCAAATCCGGACTGAGTCATTGTGGGGTAAAAAACAACATTGTTCTTTTTGGAAATTCCTAAAATTTTTGATATTTCTTTTTCAGTTATCTGATTCCCATAAAAAGTTTCATCTACAAATTTCCCTCTTTGAGGATCTTTAAGGATTTCTACAGAACGTAATTTTCCATCTAATTTCTTAAGAAAACTTAGTTCATTTTTAGTTAAATCAATTAGTTTTTCCATTTTATTCAAAAAATTCTATTCCTAATTCTTCTTCAATTTCTGCATGTTTTATATTTTCAATTGAATCACCGTGTCCAAGAATCTGGGAACTTTTTACTCCAGTTACTATAATTAATACTCTGATTGATTTGTCCATATCTGGGGCTATTTGTGCTCCCCAAATTAATCTTGCATCATCACTTAATTTTGATCCTACGGCTTCTACAATTAATTTGCATTCGTCTAAACTCATGTCGCTTCCCCCCATGATATTAATTAAGGCTCCTTTTGCGTTTGAGATATCTACATCTAAAAGAGGATTATTGATTGCTCTTTCAACTGCTTCTGGGGCCCTTTGTGCGGAATCTGACTCGCCCATTCCAATTAATGAAACTCCTCCGTTAACCATTACTGCTCTTATGTCTGCGAAATCCAAATTTACTAAACCAGAAGTTGTTACAAGTTCGGTTACTCCTTTTACAGCATTTGTTAAGATTTCGTCTGCGATTTTGAAAGCTGTGTGTAATGGTAACTCTGGAGCTAGTTCAAGTAATTTATCATTAGGAATTACAATCAAAGTATCGACAACTGATTCCATTTTGTCTAAACCATTCATTGCGTTTTCGATTCTTTTTCTTCCTTCAATTGTGAAAGGCAAGGTTACTACTCCTATTGTTAATGCTCCTTGTTTTTTTGCTACATTTGCTACAACTGGGGCTGCGCCTGTTCCGGTTCCTCCACCTAAACCACAAGTTATGAAAACTAAATCGCTTCCTGCAAGTTTTTTTCTAATTTCTGCTTCCGATTCTCTTGCAGCTTCTTCTCCAACTTTTGGATTGCTTCCTGCACCTAAACCTTGGGTTAATTCACGGCCAATAAGAATTTTCTGATCTGCATTTGCATAAAGTAAATCTTGGGCATCAGTATTAATAGCTATAAGTTCTCCTCCTTTGATTCCAATTTCTTTCATTCTGTTCAAAGAATTATTTCCTCCACCTCCAACACCGATAACTTTGATTTTCGCAGATTGTTTTTTTAAAAGTTCTTCTAATTCTTGATCGATACTCTTAACCTCTGATTGAAAACTAGATACTGGATTGTTCTGTGAATTATGTGATGAATAGATATCCTCCATGAAGCAGATAGCTAACAACTATTTATAAGAATTATTGTGATTTTGGAGATTTATAATTATTTATAACTTTCTAATTTGTCCTGCCACCCTTTAACAACATCAAAACTTCCCTGCCAAAAATCCTTTGAGGTCATATCAACTCCTACTTCTTTTAGGATTTCTTGGGGGCTCCTAGATGAGCCAGAGGAAAGAATCTTCTCCATCTTGGGAATGAATTCTTCTCCTTGTTTTTTGTATTCTGAGAACAGTGATAAGGAAAGTAATTGTCCAAAATTATATGAGTAACAGTAAAAAGGGGTGTGGACAAAGTGAGGAATATATGACCACTCATACCTGAACATTGGTTCGACTTCTACTGAATCTCCAAATTGATCCTCTAATATTTTGTAATGAATATCTGAAAGTTCTTCTGCAGTAACTCCTTTCTTTATAGCTTCGTGTGCCTCAATTTCAAATCTTACTAAGTCGCTCTGCCTCATAATTGTTCCATAGGAATCTGCCATCCTGTCTGAAAGCATGGATTTTCTTACATCCTCATTTTCTGCTTCTTCAAATAATTTTTCAAACATAATCATTTCCGAGAAAGTTGAAGCAGTTTCTGCCAAGGGTAATTTTGCATGTTGTGAACTTATTGGAAGATGGTTTGCATATAGGGCATGAACCCCATGTCCTAGCTCATGAGCGAGTGTGGAAACATCATCTAGATTTCCGGTATGATTTAGAAGGATATATGGGGAGATATTTGGAGTGATTGTTGCACAAAATCCTCCTCCCTGTTTTACTTCACTTGGATGAGAATCGATATGTTGATCATCAATAATTTTCTTTGCTCTTTTATGAAAACCTGGAGAAAATTCCTTCAATGTTTTTAAGACCATCTCAACTGCCTTGTCATAATCAACATCCCTTTCTTCTTTTCCAATAGGGGCATAAATATCTGATCTCTTCAATTTTTCCATTCCCAGTTCTTTGGCCTTCCATTTGAAATATCTCTGGAATACTTCTTTATTCTCTGAACATACTTCTAAAAGTGTTGCAATTGCTTCGTCTGGAACATGATTTTTGCGGTTTCTCATGGCTATTGGAGAAGCGTAATCTCTTAATTCAGCTTCATTTGCCCCAATCTTTAACTCTTGCTTGGTAGATCATGAAAAATTTGTCTAGATTCTCTTTCTGTTTTTCAAGAAGAGCGTCATAAGTCGCCTTTCTTTCTTCTTTTTTATCAGAATATGCAAAAGACCTAAGCTCGGACTGCGTTTTTATCTTTCTAGGTTCTTGTCCTTCAGGTCTAAAATCATATTCAAATTCTGTTTCAATCAAATTCCTCATGTCCACCAAAACAGATACTCCAGTTGAATCTTTTTTTGATATAATTTTTTCTTCCATTTCTCCTAAAACATATTTTTCAGACTCTAATTGATGTGTAAGAACATATTCTAAATCTGGCACTGCGCTAAAAAGTCTTCTTGCATTTTCATCATCTAATCTTTTTTTTCCTTCTACGTCTTTCCCGATCATCCAATGATTTATTTTTCTTGTTGCATCCTCAGCTTTTAGATATAAATCTTGCGCCTTGTTCTTTAGAAGTTTTGGAGTTTCGGATTTTTGATCTGTGGCTTCCATAAGTCCTGGAAGAGATTCTAATCTAGCTAGTTTTTCATTAAATGATTCACTAAAATTAAGATAATCACTAAAATCCTCTTCCTTCATTTCAGGGTCCAAAGTTTTATAGAATCCTTCAAATTTTTCAAGTTCTGTTTCAATTTCTTTGTAAAAATTATCAAATTCTTTTACAGGCAATATATGATCAAGATTCCAATTCACTTTTCCCTCTAGCATGAATTATTTATCATCTCAGATCTTTAAAACTATTTCTGTGATTCAGTATCTTTTTCCTTTTTCTCTTCTTTTTTGATTTCTTTTGCGTTGCCTTTGCCCTCTTCTGAGGGTACACCAGTAGGTGCAACTTCTAAATCCAATTCCAGAACTTCTTTGAATTTGTCTTTGAACATTTCAAGAAATTTGGCAAATTGTTCGTCTGCTTCAATAATTAATTTTTTTTCTTTTATTTCGAAAGGAAAATCTCTTTTGAATAAGAAATTTATGAACGCTTTTGCTTTTTCTTTTGAATCATCTACTTTTCTTACAATTTCTACATGATAAGTTACATTTTTTCCTGCAATTGGGTTGTTGAAATCTACCCTTACTCTTCCACCTGAAGCTGAAAGTATTTTTGCGACTCTCCCGTCAAAATTAAACATGTATCCTGGAATTGGACGAATATTTTGTTCTCTGAAAACTCTCATTGGAACTAATTGAATTAATTTTGGATCCCTGCTCCCAAATGCGTTTTCAGGAGTTAAGTCAATGTCATACTTTCCTATTTCTTTTCCTATTAATTGATCTTCAACACCTTTCAAGAACATTCCTTCACCAAGTACAAAAATAAATGGTTTAGCATCCATTTCTAGATTTGATTTCTTTAAGTCTTCTTCAATGTTTGAATCGAAGATCTCTCCATCTTGAACTCTTGCTGTAAATTTTATTTCTATAAAATCTTTTTTCTTTAAACTCATCTAAAAAAAGAATAAGACCCCTTTATAAAATTAGTCATTTATCCTAGTATAAGAATCTGCCATATCATCTAAATGAAGTAATACCCTTTCGTAACTTTTGTTAATGCCGTTTTCTTTTTGTTCTTTCACAAGGACCTCAACAAATTCTCTATTCATAAGAATAATGTCCAATCCTCTCCTTCTATTTTCAATTAAACTGCTTCCAAGGTCTACGTTACTTCCTTGAGATTTTCCATTCCAGAAAACATGTACTGCTCTTGAACTTAAGATTTCATCGCAATGTTCTGTTATGATCCTGTAGCCTCCTGTTGGATCTTCTTGAACAGTATCAGTTATTGGATAAAGAACCTTAAATCCTTTTTCTTCCAGTTTTGATTCGTAATTTTTTAAGAATTCTTTTTCTTCCTGAGTTGCATTTCTCACTGGGCATAACATGTAAACATCAAAATTGAACTCTTTTTCCATTCCGAGTTAAGAAAATTATTCTTTTAAAGTATTTATGTCATATTTAATAACTTTTATAAACCAAGAAAATTTTTCCATAATATGGTCCTGAAAATAATTAATGCTACTGAAGTTAAATCTGGTACTGCGATAATAGTTGATGGAGTGTCTTGTATTGTTAGAAGTATCGACATAAGTAAGACTGGAAAACATGGCCATGCTAAGTGTAGGATCGAAGCTGTAGGGATACTTAAAGGTCAGAAAAAAGTTTTTGTTATTCCTGGACACGATAGATTAGAAGTCCCAAATTTGGATAAAAGAAAAGGTCAGGTTTTGTCTGTTGGAGACAATGTTAGCCTTATGGATATGGAAAGTTTTGAAACTTTAGATGTTCCTTGTGATGATGAATTAAAAAGTCAACTTGAAGCAAACTCAAATGTAGAATATTGGGACGTGGAAGGTGACAAAATAATCAAAAGAAAGCTTTAAAGAGCTTTCATGCGTTCGTTTTTGACGGACCAACTGGAGAAAATTATAATGGCGAAAATACAAGAATTAAAATTATTTAATAATGAATCTCATGAAAGAGTTGTTAATTATCTAAATGAAAAGCATTTTGGAGTATATCATGCAAATGGAACAAGTTATTATTATACTAAAGAAGGATGTGTAATAATGGTACATAAAAAAAGGGAGTTAATTTCTGTAAATATTCCTGAAAATATGGCCAAAACTTTGGAGGTAATTTCACAGTAAAATGGCAAAAATTCCAGAAGCACAAAACAGATTATTCAAGAATGTTTTTGTATGTAAAAACTGTCAAAGTAAAGCAAAGGCAGATCCTTTGAAAATATTAGAAGGAAAAATCAAATGCAGAAAATGTAATAAAAGAGCGTTTAGACCAATAAAGAAAAAATGAGTCTGATTTTTTTTGATCTAGTTTTTTTAGTTGCTTTTGTTATATTTGTTTCTTTTTTTCTTTATCGAAACAAAAAGAATTTGGAAAAAGAAGGAACTTTATTGCTATATAGGACCCAATGGGGAATAAAACTCATTGATTATATTGGTGAGAAATATGGAAGGGTGTTAAATTTTTTTAGTTATTTCTCAATCGGAACTGGTTATATCTTAATGGCAGGTATGCTTCTTATGTTATTCCAAACTGTTTATCTTTATCTTACTACATCTATTTCTCAAGTAATAAGAGTTCCCCCAATAGCTCCGCTTATTCCTTATTTTCCAAAAATATTCGGATTGCAAAGTATGTTCCCTCCGTTTTATTTTATTTATTTTATTGTTGCAATATTGATTGTTGCGACAGTGCACGAATTCTCTCACGGAATTTTTGCGAGAAAATCTGGAATAAGAATAAAATCTACTGGATTTGCTTTTTTCAAATATTTCCCTGCATTTTTTGGAGCGTTTGTAGAACAAGATGATAAACAAATGGAGAAATCAAAAAAGTTTGACCAAATGAGTGTCCTATCTGCAGGAGTCTTCGCGAACATCATTACTGCAATTTTATTTTATGTCGTCTTATTTGTATTTTTTTCTTTTTCATTTACTGCTTCAGGAATTATTTTTAATACATATGCACATTCCCCTGTAGAAACCTCTGAAATAATTTCCATTAATGAATTTCTTCTTGAAAATAAATCTTATGGTAATCTTTTGGATTTAGCAGATGAAGATGTTTTTAATAGAATTGTAACAAAAAAGGGAAATTATGTTGTAACAAAAGAATCTTTATTGAAACAAGAAAGAAACTCGGGAATTGTTATGCTGTATCATGATTCTCCAGCAATAAATTCTAATTTAAGTAATATAATCAACGAAATTAATAACATCAAAATTGATAGCATTGAAAAATTACAAGAAGAGTTGGAGAAATATTCTCCAGGGGAAAAAATAGAAATTAAAACTATTAGTGAAAATCAAGTTTCTGTCAATGAAGTAATTCTTCAAGCACATCCTGAAGATGAGAACGTAGCTTGGTTAGGAATTGGTTTTTATGAGAATTCGAGGAGGGGCGCTTTAGGAAAAATTATTGATTTATTTCCTTCTTATAAAAAGGATCATGTTTATTATGAACCTGTTAATGACTTAAGTGTTTTTGTAAAGGATTTTTTGTGGTGGATCTTTATAATTAATATTCTTGTAGCATTGTTTAATATGCTTCCACTAGGTATACTTGATGGTGGAAGATTTTTCTACTTGACTATTTTAGGAATTACTAAATCGGAAAAAATTGCTAAAAGAGGATTTAAACTTACAACTCAATTGATTATCCTACTATTTGTAGTAATTATGATTAAGTGGATATTTGGATTTTTTTAGAATTAAAATTTCAAATCTTCTCCACGTTTTCTGTCTCTTGCTTTTTCCATAGCATCCCGAACTTGTTCCAAATTAGTTCCATCGTATCTTATCACTTGAGGATGTTTGTAATCTTTGTTTTCCTCATTTGCAGGCATTATTACTAATCCTCTTTCTCTCCAACTAAGCCACCTATCAACATAACCAGGGTAATCATCTACTAGAACTTTCCCATAAACAAGTCCTTTATCTCGAGTAATTGTCATATCTGTATCAGGTCCAAGATTTTTGTCTATCCATTTTTTCTTTCCCGCCCACGCATCGGGATTTTTTCTTGGTCCTTGAGTTAAAATCATTATATTGAATTCTAGTTCTTTTGCAATATCCAAAACATCCCATCCCAGCCTAAATTTTTCTAAATTTTCCCACCAAGAACTAGAAGCTCTAATCAAATCAGTTCTATTTTTTATATACTCTGGAGCCCCTCTTGCAGAATCATAAATTTTTTCTTCAGGAGATCTAAGTGAATTTAACGAATTAGCTAACCCCCAATCATGATCGCATAAAGTTCCATCCAAATCAAAAAGAGCAACTTTTTCTATTTCTCCTCTTGTCATTTTACAAATCAATAACTCCCTCTTTTGTTAATGCTGCGAATCTTATTCCGATTGGCAAATTGATTAATGAAGAAATTAAGGCCATGTGTTCTTTTCCATTTCCCGTTGCAATACTTAGAGCAACTTCCATACCTTCGAATTTTCCTTTAAGTTTTTTTGAAAAATCATCCTTTAAATCTTTGAGCCTCATATTCAAATCTACTTGAATAAATTCCGTTGGTTTTTCCGCCTTGAATTGTTTTGCGTTTTCATTTCCAAGAACAATTATTTTATCCCATTCTCCGTGTTTAATCAATCCAGAAATTTGTCCCCATGTTTCCTTTTCTCCAGAAAGTAATGCAATAAGTTCCATGGAATTTGAAATTAGAATTTGTTTATAAGGATTTATGTTCAAAAACTTTATAAACCTAAAATTTCTTTGACAAATACCGTATAACTACATCGGCACAAGATACAATCTATGCTTGTGGCGCATTATGTAGAAGGTCACTGGCGTTCTCATTCGAACGCCTAAGCGTAGTCGTCCGAGAGGATACATGATGGAACTTAAAGAACAACTAAGTAAAGCTTTAGAAGAACTAAAGAAAAACAAAGAAAGAAAATTCGATCAAACTGTAGACTTAATTATAAATCTGCAAAAGATTGATATTAGAAAGACTCCCATAAATATCTTCACAAGTGTTCCGCATAAAATTAAAGATAAGAAAATTGCTGCTTTCTTGGAAGTTAGGAACAAAAATGTTGAAACAATTACTAAAGACGAATTCAAAAAATATTCAGATAAAAAAGAACTTAAAAAATTATCAAAGAGATTTGATTTCTTTATAGCACAAGCAAGTCTTATGCCAAAGGTTGCTACAACTTTCGGTAGATTCTTAGGGCCAAGTGGAAAAATGCCTTCACCTCAATTAGGAATCATGGCAGAGGTAAGTGATAAAGTTATTGAAGAACTAAAGCAAAAAATTAACAATAGTGCTAAAATAAGAGCAAAAGATGCCAGTATCAAATTAGCTATTGGAAAGCAAAGTATGAAAACTGAAGATGTTGTTGAAAATATTCTTTCAGTTTATGAAGCAATCTTGAAAGTTCTTCCAAGAGAAAAAGACAATGTAAAAAATATTGAACTTAAATTCACTATGAGTAAACCCCAAAAAATAACTTTAAGATGAACGCCAGAGAAATTCCTCAGAAAAAATTGAATGTTGTTAAAGAATTAGCTGAGCTTATAAAAAGTAAAAAAACACTTTTGATTGCATCTATCAAAAATCTTCCAGCTTCACAATTCCAAGAAATTAGTAAAAAACTTAGAGGGAAAGCTATTGTTAAAGTTCCAAGAAAAAATTTAGTTTTGAGGGCAATCGATGACTCTGGAATTGAAAAAGGTGAGGAATTGAAAAAACAACTTGTTGAAGATACTGCGTTGTTATTTTCAGATATAGATTCTTTTGATCTTGCTTCGGAATTAATTGAAAGTAAAAGTGCTGCTAAAGGTAAAGCTGGACAAATCGCTCCAGCAGATATTCAAGTTGATGCAGGCCCAACAGATTTAGTTCCAGGTCCAGCAATTAGTGAGCTTGGAGCATTGGGAATTAAAATTCAAATAGAAAACGGGAAAATTAATATCAAGGATCCAAAAGTTATTGTTAAAGAAGGAGATAAATTATCTGAAGGTGCTGCAAGTTTAATGAATAAATTAGATATCAAACCATTCTCAATTGGATTCGTTCCACTTTCTGCTTTGGATATTAAAGATGGCAAATTGTATGTTAATATTCAGATAGACAAGGAAGCAACATTGAACGATTTGAAATCCTCTTTTGCGAGGGCTTTGGCTCTTGCTGTTGAAAAAGGTTATTTGACTCAAGAAACAATGGGTCCAATTTTGGCAAAAGCTTCTGCGCATGCGAATAAAATTAACAGAATTATGACTGGAGAACCAGAACCTGTTGTAGAAGCTCCCGTTGTTGAAGAAGTTAAGGAAGAAGTTAAAGAAAAGGAGGAACCAAAAGCTGCCGCTGCTGAAGGACTTGGCGCTTTATTCGGATAAAATGATAAAAGACCACGGTAGCCGAGAAAAAATAATATATCAAGGAGAAAACGATATTGTAAGTTTAGTAGATGCTAAAGAAATGTGTGAAAAGTATCTAGATGGGCGAGTTGAGGATGAAGAGGGTAGAAATCTTTTAGAAGAGACTGTGAAAAACCTTGACAAAATTACATTATATATCAGAAATTATACTCATAGATTATATCAAACTCCCGAATTAAATCGAGGAGAGGAAAAATAAATGGAATACGTATACGCGGCACTTTTGTTGCATAAGTTAGGAAAAGACCTTACAGAGGAAGGCATTAAAAGCGTTGTTGCAGCTACTGGTGAAACAGTAGATGAGGCTAAGATTAAGTCTCTTATTGCTAGTTTGAAAGGTGTTGACATTGCTAAAGAACTTGAAAGCGCAAGTTTAGTATCAGCGGCACCCGCGGAACAAGCAGATACCCTAAAGGGCACAAGTGAGAAGAAAGAAGAAAAGCCTAAAGAGGAAAAGAAAGAAGCTGCAGCAGAAGGATTGTCAGCACTATTTGGATAATTATCTTTTTATTATAGTGGGCAATCCTAAAGCTTTTAAGTAGCTAGTTCTCTAATAAAGCACGATGGAGAAAACAGAGCTATTAGGATTACTTACAGTCTTATTTTTAGTAGGAATTTTATTTACACCCTTAGATTCGAATATTTGGCAATGGTTTTTAACGTTCGGGGTTTCTTTTGGTGTGTTGTACTATGTAAAGAAATAGGCCTGTATAGCTCAGTTGGCAGAGTGCCAGTTTCGTAAACTGGAGGTCGAGGGTTCGAGGCCCTCTACAGGCTCTTAAAATTAAAATGAGAAATATAATTGAATTAATGTTGAACAGGGAAAGTCAAGAATCCATAATTAATTACTGTGATTGGAATGAAAGATTTATGCAAAAAATTAAGTCAAAGAGGAATTTTCATTCAACAGTTTACCATTCTTCAAATTACCCAATATTCCCTGATCCAAAGTTATTACATGGTCTAAATGATAAACTTCCAATTCTGTTGGATGATTCTACTTATTTTTTTGATATTTTTGAAAATTGTTTGGTTTTAAGATATGAAGATGAAAGGGTGAGAGAAATAAATAGAATTTTAATACAAGACCTAACAAGACAAAAAAAAGAAGTTTGGCCAAATCTAAATCCTTCTGGGATAAGGACAGCTGATCAATTTCCAAAAGAAGGAAAAATTTCTTTGTATTCCCATTTTAATCCCCATATAACTTTCTCAAAAAAATTTAGTAAAAAAAAATTAGGGAAATTGCCCCCATTCAAGGAATTTCTTGTTCTCCAATCTACTAACTTTGTATTCAAATCTTAAAATGTGGAATTTATATAATAAAGAGGAACAATTTTTGGAACCGTTGAAGTTTTCTAATGGAAAAACTCAAGCAGACATTGTAAAAGAAGTTATTCAATCAATCGAAGAAGGAAATAAGACAATTTTCATAAGAGGAATGTGTGGAACTGGAAAAAGTGCGATTGCTCTTAACATTGCAAACGTTCTTGGAAAAACTTCAGTTATTGTTCCTGGGAAAAATTTGCAAAAGCAATACAAAAAAGATTACGAGGAAAATAAATATCTTTTGAAGAATGATAAAAGTAAATTAAAGATTAGTGTAATAACTGGGAGAAATAATCACGAATGCCGATTCTTGAAAGATGGAAAAGTGATAATTCCTGTTGTTAAAAAAGAAGTTAATTCTAAGTTGAATGATATTTTTGATTTTGAAAAAAAAGATGAAAAGAAATTGGATGCATCTGCGGAAAATTTTGGGATTCCTTGTAAAATAGAAATAAAGGAAAGAAATTTTCACAAACTTAAAGGATATCTTAGACAAAATGAAAATGTGGATGTAAGCAACATTAGAAAAATTAATGATGTTCGAAGGATTCCTGTGGCTAGCGTTTGTCCCTATTGGTCTCCGGTTCTTCCAGAAAAATATGAATTGAAAAATTTGGATTTTAAAGAAAAAAGAAGTTATACTGGATTAAATGGTATGAAATTTATTCAATATAAAAGACAGCCTGGATGTGGATTTTATGAGCAGTTTGATTCTTATATCGATTCAGATGTGATTGTTTTTAATTCTCTGAAATATAAATTGGAATCTGCTTTGAATAGAAAACCGTTAACTGAAGTAGAGATAATTGATGAATGTGATGAATTTTTGGATAGTTTTTCTAATCGTAAAAGTATCAATATTGATAGATTGCAAAACTCATTAGTTCATGCTGTGGATCTTGATGAACAATCTGGAAAAGCGATTAGGGAAATTAATGAATTGATTAAGGAGTTAAGGCAAAGTAAAATTGTTGAGCAAGCGATTTATTATAGGAGAATAGTTCCGATTAAAGAAACACAGATTTATGGATTGCTTAAGAATTTTTTAGACAATAATTTCTTAGAAGGGGTTGACGATGAAAGTTATTTGTTTGATGTTGATGAAACTGCGGCGATGTTTGAGAATTTTTTTGATGAGAGTTATTTGACTTTTGAGAAGAAAGAGAATAATTTAGTTGTGAATATTGTTACAACAAATTTGGCTAAGAAATTTAAGGAAATGAGTGATAAAAATAAAATCATTGTTATGATGTCTGGGACTTTGCATTCTGATAAAGTTTTGAAGGAGATTTTTGGATTGGATGATTTCAAGATAATTGAAGCTGAATCTCAGCAACCAGGACATATTGATATTGTTGAAAGTGGAATGGAATTTGATTGTAAGTATCAGAATTTGAATAGTGAAGATGGAAGGGAACATTATCTTAAGGCGTTGGATATGTGTTTGAAAATTGCGAAGAAGCCGATTTTGGTTCAAGTGAATGCGTTTAAGGACTTACCAACTGCGGATGAAATTGAAGAATATAAGTTGGAGAATTTAATTTCTAAAGATGAATTTAGGGAAACACAGAATGAAGATAAAGAAGGGAGGCTGGTTGAAGATTTTAAGAAAGGTTTGAATGATATTCTTTTCACAACAAGATGCGCTAGGGGAGTTGATTTCCCTGGTAAGGAATGTTGTAGTGTTATTTTTACTAAATATCCTAATCCAAATCCAGAAGATGCTTTTTGGAAGATTTTGAAACAAACTAATCCAAATCATTACTGGGAATTTTACAAAGACAAAGCAAAAAGAGATTTATTGCAGAGGATTTATCGTGGTTTAAGATTCAAAGGAGATCATGTTTATTTGTTAAGTCCTGATACAAGAGTTTTGAATTTTTTTAGAAGATAAACATTATAAATCACAATTTTCGAACATTGTCTTAGAACGATAGTGGCCACATTTTTCTAGTTCTCCAGCATTAGGCAATCTTTTGGAAACAGAGTCACTTTCCTCAGCATTTGTTCCATCATATCTGAAGATATCTCCTATTTTTGTTTTTTTGAAGATTTCCCTACTTACATATACTGTTTTCGTATCAAACTCATCCCCAGTTTTGCGAGCAAGATGAAATATAAAATCTTCATCGTCTAAATGATGTACTAATGGGTGATGAACTCTCTCTCTGAAACTTATTCCTCCCCTCACCCATTCTCTTTTGTGTTCATGAATTTTTTGTTGAACTTGTCCTTCATAAATTTTATTACACCCTCCTAGAACTAACGAACATCCTAAAATCAAGGCCCCTATCCCAAGAGGAATTTTTCCAGAAAGATTATTATTATATTCTTTAATTTCCATTTCCTCTTGATAAATCTTGTTTTTTAAAAGGATTATTGTGATTTATAGTATATAATTTTTAAAAAAGAGTTTTAGATTTTTTTAGAAGATAAACGCCGCCACCAGGACTCGAACCTGAATGTCCAAACGGACCCTGGGCTCAAACCAGGTGCAATACCCTTCTGCGCATGGCGGCTTAAAAATTAGTGACTAATTAGAGTTAAAAACTTTCCTAATTACCGAAAATTCTCTTGAAGAAAGGTAATCTTATCGGCTTGTTGTCAACATCATAAAGTTCGTGTTTTATCTTTGGCGCTTCTTTTTTTTCTACAGATTTTGGTTTTTCTTTTTCTAATTCTTTGTTTGCTATTTCCAATATTTCTTTTACTTCTGATTTAGAATGCCCCTGATCCACCAATGCCCATTTCAATGATTCTTTAGAGTAACCCTTGGAAATATTCTTTTTTGTATGTTCTATAAGATTCCTTCTACGGTTTTCCATGAAATTACTAAGAAAATGTATTTAAAAAAATTATCGGGATGGAACTACTGTACGAAAATACCCTTTAGGGCTTTTCCACGGTAAATTTCCATTATAATTATGGCATAAGCGATTACTAAAGGACCTAAGATGAATCCTAGAATTCCGAAAAGTAAGAATCCCCCAATCATTCCGACCAAGATTAATAATGGATGCATACGTGCCCGTTTGGAAACTATCAAAGGTCTTACAATATTATCTAACATCATTGCAACAACTCCAAATGCACCTACTCCGATCGCTTGGAAATTGTTTCCTGCTATGAATAAGAAAATCATAATTGGTAGCCATACAATAGTTGTTCCCACAATTGGGAAAATTCCTGCTAAAATTGCAAGCATAGTTACGAATAAGAAATTAGGAACTCCGAAAATAAAGAAACCAATACCCACGATTAAACCTTGAAGTGCCCCTATCAAAATTTGACCATAGATCACTGAAAGAGTTATGTCTTTTGATGATTTGAATAATTTCTTTTCAATTGTTTCTGAGAAAGGCAGGACACTCTTTACATATTCTATTAATCCTTTCCAGTCTCTTAATACAAAAAAGAATGTTGCAAAGACTATGAATAATTGTAAAATGAATGACGGGAAGTTGAAGATTATTTGAGAGAATAAATTAACGAAAGAGTTTGCTGAGTTTGAAACGAATGTGTTTAAAACTGAACCCATCTCGGCCAAGAAATTTTCAGATACTGTTGGGAAAAGATTTGTAAGAATTGTTTCGAAATTTATCTGTTGAGAAGCTACGTAAACTTCAAAAGATTGTTCTATAATTACTGGAGTTAGGAAAATTAGAGGGATCAAAATTGCTAGAAGTAAACCTATGCAAATCAAAGCTGAGTTTAAGTTTTTGTTTTTTGTTCGTGGTAAAATATAGTCATAAAGTGGAATGAAAACGACGGAAAGGATCATTCCCATGATTATTGCAAGTAGAATCGGTTTCAAAACTAGGAAGGTCATTGCGATAAGAGTTAGCACAATTCCCGTCGTAACTATTTTTCTAAAATAATCGTCAGCCATACTGCAAAATATGTTTTCAATTATATAAAACTATTGGGAAGGGAACAAGATTTAAAAGCGAAAAAACATAATTATGTCATGAGTTTTATAAAAAAAGTTTTTCGAGGAGAATTTGATGATTCTGTGCATCAGCAATTCATTAGATATGGTAAAGGAGATTACAAAGGAAGATTCCCTTTGAGTTTATGGAAAACGAAAAGAGTCAAACTTCGAACTAGTTTTGAATTCGCAAATGATATTGTTTTGTTATGTGCCAAAATGGGGAGCTGTAAAGTTTCTGGGGAAGTTGTAAGTAAGGATGATATTTCTGCGATTCTTTCTGAAAATAATATTGAAGGAAACACACAATCAAAAAAAGCTGGAAGAATTTTTCTAACTGAACTTCCAAGTCAAGATTTGAATGAAGAACAATTGACTAAATTAGTTGAAGCTTCTACTTTTGCTTTGCTTGATATCACTGGCGAGGGTTTTACTTTGAAATCTAAAAAGAAACTTCCAAAGCCAGGAAAAAATGAAAATAAGATAGATGATAAATTCTGTCAGTTGGAAGCGGATGAAAAATATTTTTCTAGGATTAAGGATGGTTTTTTCTGGGACATGCCTGAAGGAAAGAAAATTATGGTTAAACATCAAGTTCTGATTGACAGTATAAAGGCGCCTGAAGGAGAAAAAGATTTTGCGAAGATTCGGGAACTAGCAAAGAGAGTTGGTAAAATAATAAGAATTGCAGACATAGATGGAACGGAAAAGAGAAGTGAAGTTAGTTTTGAAGCATAATAATTCTTATAAAGTGTTAATTTTATTTAGAGATACGACAAGGATAGTAAAATTGGCCCTACTTAATGACGGTAAAAAATTACACTTAACCAATATTTTGGAACATAATTCTAACGTTGAACCTAAATATAAAGATGGCAATGAAATTTTAAAGGTTGGGGGTTTGTATACTATTGTTGATTCTCATAAAGGCGCAATTACTGGAAAAATTAGAGATAAAGATCAAGGAAGCTATTTAATAGACAGAGTTCCAACTGGTGTTAAAAATCGTCTACAGTATCATGATTTGCTTTTTGTTATGGAAACTGAAGGAATATAATTGGAGTTTGAAAGTTGAGAGCTCAAAAAAAGAGCCATGTTCTGTAAAATGAATATTCTAAAGTTATGGCAAAGCTTTTTAAAGTATATCTCTTTTCTGATATTATAAATATCAAAAATGTAACATGGAAGATTTAATGAGGGTATTAAGGGTTGATAAAGAACATCACAAGAAAGCTAAGGAAATAGCTGAAAAAAGCAATAAAACCTTAACTGGATTTGTAGAGGAAGCTATTGATTCATTATATCTTAAACTAAAATATAGTGAAGAAGAATTGAGTAAATTTTTTTCTCGTTATCCTAAACTTAAAATTCATCAGAGTACTTTGGAATATGAGCTTAAAGGCCTCCCCCCTGAAGTCTGTAAAAAAATTCTAGAAATAGAGGAAAAATGTAAAGAAAATATAGAATTCAATATTTTAAAAAAATCTCCAACAAAAGAAGAATTAAGAAAAATTCTTAGAGACCATATAGAAGGGATCCATATAATTGTGAAAACTGGTGAAAAAAACAAAGAGAAGGCTCAAGAAGAGTTGTTTAAAATTTCAAAGATAATTGAAGAAATGAATGATGAGGATAAGGGGAAAAATCCTAATGCTGAATTTAAAGAAATTGATGTATCTATAAGTATGAAGATTGGAGATAGGGATTTAGATGAAAACGAATACAAATTTTTAATTTTTTCTTGCTATCACAACAAAAAAGCCGATTCAAATAAAAAAGAGGGAGAAAAAGAAATTGATTAAAAAAAAGAACAAAACAACTAATTATCTGAAGCTAAATTTAGTTTTACAACCCAATGTAAAATGGTTAAGATTTAGTTAAGATTGCAAGGCTGTAATATTCTATCCCCAAGATAGGTTTGGTATTACAGCCCCACAGTTTTTTGCCGACGTGGCCGAAGGGTTAAGGTAACGGGCTCCAACCCCGTGTCTTTACGGACATCCCAGTTCGAATCTGGGCGTCGGCGTTATTTTCTATTCACCATCGCGATGATTGATGAATCTGAAGTCTTAAAACTAAGGGAGGAACCTTTTAAATCTTGCGTAAAGAGGGGGTTATTTTTAGAATTTGAGATAAATATATTTGTTTTCATTAAACCCTCTTTTGAATTATTATTGTTAACAAAAATAAGTTTATAAAATATATGCTTTAAAAACCTATTTATTCCACAGATACAAAACCCTTATAAACCACTACTTTCTCAGTATTTTATTCCAGGGAAAAAACATAAAATGTTATCCGCGCTAAATAGATATGCCAAGCAAAAAAGCACCAAGAAAAGGAAGTTTGCAATTTTGGCCAAGAAAACGGGCCAGTAAGTTTTTACCTAGTACCAACTGGGATGCTATAAATTCTACATCTTCAAAAAATCTCAAAGGTTTCATTGCATATAAGGCTGGAATGGCTTCTGCTTATGTTACAGACAACACAGAAGATTCTATGACTAAAGGAAAAGGTATCGCGATTCCTGTAACAGTCCTTGAATGCCCCACTATGAAGATTTTTTCTGTTCGATTCTACAAACACGACAAAGTTATGAGCGAAGTTCTTGTTGAAGGTTTGGACAAAGAATTAAAGAGAAAAGTTAAACTTCCTAAGAAAAAAGGAAAGAGCGTTGATGAAATAAAAGAGTATGATGATATCAGAGTTATTGTTTATTCTCAAGTAAAAAAGACTAATTTGAAAAAAACCCCTGATATGATTGAAGTTGGACTAAATGGTAGTGTTGAAGATAAGTTAAATTTCGTTAAAGAAAATGCAAAAAAAGAAATTTCTGTTTTAGATGTTCTTGAAAAAGGAGCGCTAGTTGATGCTAGAGGTTTGACAACTGGAAGAGGATTCCAAGGTTCTGTTAAGAGATTTGGCGTTACTTTAAGATCCCACAAATCCGAAAAAGGACGAAGGGGCCCAGGAAGTATTGGTCCATGGCATCCTGCGAGAGTTGTATTCAGAGTTCCTATGCCAGGACAATTAGGAATGTTCACTCGTGTTGTTTACAATAATAAAATAATCGACTTAGGAAAAGCCGAAGACAAATTCAAAAACATAAAAAATTACGGAGACATCAAAACTGACTATGTTATTGTTAATGGTTCTATTCAAGGACCTTCAAAGAGACAAGTTATACTTACTGCCCCATTAAGGGAAACTAAGAAACAATTAAAGAAGAACTACGAATTGGTGGAATTAAGATGACAACTATATATTGTGGAAATGAAAAAAATTGCATAAGATACTCTTCGCAAAAGGATAAGGATGATGAAAAGTGTAGTGGAGAAATTGCCCACTACGATGAAGTTGGATTTAAGGCGATTACTTGTGGACGTGCAAGTTTGCTTAATTGCAGTGTTACCATTGGTTTAAGTTTTCAATTAGAACAACGAAACATCTTATCAAAACAGCAAGATATGGCAAATGGACTCATAGAGCAACTTAAAATTCTTGAAGGGGGGTTAAATTAAGATGAAATTAGAAAAAGAACTCGGAAAAGAATATGATGTTGATGGAAAGAAAGTAATTTATGCTGGAGAAGCAAATAAGAATGAATATTTTTTATCAGTAGAACCAAATGGAGCTATTACTGAACATATCAAAACAGATAAAGGAGTAAAAAGAAAAACATATACTGAAGGAGCTTATTACGATTTATTAAAACATAATTTGGAGGATTTGAAATGAAATCACAAGTATTAGATATTAACGGAAAGAAAGCAAAAGAAATAACTTTACCTAAATGTTTTTCTCATGTTGTTAGAGATGACATTCTTTCAAAAGTTTTAGAATCCAAAAAAGTAAAACAACCTTATGCTCCAAGTCCCGTTGCAGGTAAGCAACATTCTGCTAAGGGAAAGATAAAACATCGAAGACACGTTTGGGGAACTCACTATGGTAAAGGTATCTCGAGGGTTCCAAGAAAAACTATGTGGAATAGAGGTAGTCAGTTCTACTGGATTGCTGCTGAAGCTCCCTTGGCCAGAGGTGGAATGCGAGCTCACCCTCCAAAAGTACTTTCAATGCTAAATAGAAATAAAATTAATAAGAAAGAAGTAAAATTGGCTTTATTGTCTGCATTAAGCGCAACAGCTAGCGAAAAGAAAGTTCAAGAAAAGTACGCAACTCTTGAAAACACAAAAATAGAAAATCTTCCATTGATCGTTGAATCAAAATTATTGTCTTTGAAAACTAAAGAATTATTGGGTAGCTTCAAGAAAATACTTGGAGAAAAATTATTCGATGTAGCAATTCAAAAGAGAAGTGTTCGAAGTGGAAAAGGAAAAATGAGGGGAAGAAAATATAAGAAAACTGCGGGATTGTTATTGGTTACTGGTGAGAACGAAACCATAAAAACAAAGTCGGTAGAAACTAAAAATGTCCAAAACCTAAGCGTGGTTGATTTAGCTAAAGGTTCACCTGGAAGATTAGTAGTTTATACTGAGAACGCAATTAAATATTTGGAGGTGTTAAAATGAATTTGAATCCTATAGTTTTAGATCTAGAAGCAAGTGGACTGGACAAACTGAATTGTGGAATTTGGCAAATTGGTGCTCTTGATTTCAATACAGGTGAAACATTCTTAGAAGAAGCGAAATTGGATGTAGATGATTTGGTTGAAGAAGCAGCGTTGAAAATTGTTGGAAAAACAGAGGAAGACTTGAGAAATATTAACAAGCAAACTCAACAACAATTAGTTGCTAACTTCTTTAATTGGATGATGAACCGGCCATTGAGTAATTTGTTATGCCAAAACCCTCAGTTCGACTTGACTATGTTGGAATTGAAAGCTAAGAAGTATGGAATTGGTCTTATGTTCCATTACAGAAGTTTCGACTTGCATACAATCGCACAGACAATCTATCACAAGATTAACGGCGAATATCTTACAGAAGAAGGACATAGTAGTATGAGTTTGCCAAAGATTAGTGAGTTTTGTGGAATCAACGATCCAAGGATTGTTGTAAGTGGTACCGAAGTTCTTAAAGAAGGTTCCCCACACAATGCGCTTGACGATGTAAAGTTGACAGCAGAATGTTATTCTAGATTGATGTTTGGAAAAAGTCTTTTTCCTGAATATTCTGAAAATAAAATTCCCGGCTATCTTCAAAAATGAAAGCAGTAGTAACTGAAAAAGCAGTAATGATGATTGAATCAATGAATATTCTAACATTCGAAGTAGAAATGAAAATGACAAAAACAGAGGCTAAAAAAGAAATTGAAGAAATATTTAAAGTGAAAATTGACAGTATCAAAAGTTTGAATAGAAATAACAAAAAATATCTTTACGTTAAATTAAAGAAAAATTTCCCGGCTATTGACGTAGCTACGAAATTGGGGTTAATGTAATGATGAAAAATAAATTTTTCAAGGATACAAAATTAGGAGATTTTGCATAATGGGTAAAAGAATAATTCAACAGGCACGTGGAAAGGGAAGTAGCACTTACAGAGTGAAGAAAAGAGCATTCCAACACAGATTGAAATACCCTCAAAAAGTTGAAGGGGAAGGGACAATAATCAACTTACTAAACTCAGCAGGACATAGTGCGCCTTTAGCTAAGATCAATTCAGAATCAGGAGTATTTTTTATCCCTGCTTTTGAAAAAATGGTTGAAGGAGAAAAAATTAATTTTGAAACCAAAGAAGTTAAAGAAGGAAACATCATGAGGTTGAAAGATATACCTGTTAAAACACAAGTTTATTGTG
>CAZJVQ010000003.1:22568-29987 GCA_964549605.1 Candidatus Woesearchaeota archaeon
GGACGATATGGGGTACGGCGATGCGAGTTGTTACGGCGGAACGTTCATAAAAACTGCTGGCTCTTCAGGAACTGTTACAAGAATTGTTGGTGGAAAAGTGTTCATAGCTATGCCTTCTAAAAAGGAAAAAGAATTTAAGCCGAACTGTAGAGCAATTATTGGTAGAATTGCAGGTTCTGGAAGATTAGAAAAGCCAGTAGTAAAGGCTGGAAGAAAATTCCATATGAAGAAATCCAAAGGAAAGTTATGGCCAAGAACATCTGCGGTTAAGATGAACGCTATCGATCATCCGTTTGGATCTGGAAGAGCTAAGAATCCAAAGAGTAAAATCGCTAAGAGAAATGCTCCACCTGGAAGAAAAGTAGGTCACTTAAGACCTAGGAGAACTGGAAAGAAATAAAATGGAACTAATAAAGAAAGAAAACACATTCAGAGGAAAGACTCTTGAAGAATTGAAAAAGCTTGATGTTAGAGAATTCGCTAAGTTGTTAACTTCAAGTCAGAAGAGATATGTGTTGAGACAATTCCATGAAATCGATAAATTCGTTAATAGGTCTAGAAGTAAACTTGCAAAAAAAAGACCAATAAAAACACATGACAGAGCGTTGGTTGTTATTCCGGAATTAGTTGGCATGAGAGTACAAATTTACAACGGAAGAGCATTTATGCCAATAGATTTGAAATTGGAAATGTTAGGACATAAATTTGGAGAATTTTCACCAACAAGAGTTAGAACTAAACACGGAAAAGGTGGAGTCGGAGCAACTAAAGGAAGTAAATCAAAATCTAAGAAATAAAAATGACAGAAAAAGACTACAATCCAGAACAAAGAAATGCGAAGGCAATGACTAGGCCAGCTAAAGCTTCAAAGAAAGATGTTGCTCCAGTTAAAAAAGTTGAAGATAAGATAGAAAATGTTGGAGACAAAGTAGAAGTTATTGAAACAACTCCTGAAAAAACTGAATCTGTAGAAAAGAAAACTGATGCCCTAAAGGGGGGCGCAAGTGAAGCTCCAAAAAAGGAAGAAAAGAAAGTTACAAAGCCAAAAGTTAAGAGAACTGAAGCAGTTGTGAATTCATATTCTGTTCCAATCTCAACAAAACATTCAGTTGCAGTTAGTAAATTTATCAAGTACAAAAAAATCGAAACAGCTATGGAAGATCTTCAGCAAGTTGTCATTAAGAAAAAGGCAGTTCCCATGAAAGGAGAAATTCCACATAGAAAGGGAAAAATAATGTCTGGTAGATTCCCTAAGAAAGCAGCTGAACATTTTATAAAAATACTCAAAACACTGAAAGCAAACGCGACTGTGAATGAATTAGAAAATCCAGTTATTTCAGAAGTGATTGCAAACATGGCTCAAAGACCTCGTGGAAGTGGGGGAAGAGTGAAACATAAAAGAACTCATGTAAAAATAGTTGCTCGAGAAAAAGTAAAAAAAGCTGTTAAGAAAGTGGAGGCTAAGAAAGAATAATGGAAAATAAATATGAAAAACATTGGGGATATAGGGCAGTTGGTTTAGCGTTCGCTGTACTTGGGGGTTCTGTTGCAAAAATAGGACTAGACTCTGAAGAGATATTGCCCACTGTACTTGGAACATATCTTTTGATAGATGGGACAGTAGATGTTCTCACAGGATACCATAACTATTGTCTTAAGAAAGGAGTTGACAGAATTAAATATGTCGGGAACAAACTAAGGGAATAAAATGGAATCAAAAAACGTTGTAAAATTCAAGAAAGATGAATTCGCTATAAAAGAATATATTAAAAAAAATCTTGGAAAAGGAAAAATAAGTAGGGTTGTTATAGAGTACACTCCTGTTGGTGAAAAAATAATTGTCGCTACAGATAAACCTGGGCTAGTTATTGGAAGAGGAGGAGAGAAAATTAACGAATTAACTAGGACTTTGAAAAGAAGTTTCAAACTTGAAAACCCAATAATTGAAATTGAAGAAATACAACATCCTGAATTTGATGCTCAATTGATGGCGGATGATATTGCACTTACACTTGAAAGAATGGGTCCATTGAAATTTAAAGTTATTGCATACAGAGCTTTGCAAAAAATAATTGGCGCTGGAGCACTTGGAGTGGAAATTAGAATTGGCGGTAAAATTCCAGGATCTAGAGCAAAATCTTGGAGATTCGCACAAGGATATCTTAAGAAAGTTGGAGATAGCGCGAAAGTTGTTGATAGAGCGCAATCAAGAGCTGAAACAAAACCAGGAACAGTTGGAATAAAAGTGAGTGTTTTGTCTCCAAATGTGAAACTATTCGATAAGATAGTTATTGATGACGCGTTCATGGAAAAATTAAAATCACAAACTCAAGAAGAATAAAATGGCAACTTTAAACGCAAAAGAAATCAAGAAATTGGGAAAGGAAGGAATGGAAAAGAAATTGAAAGAAATGAAATTCGAATTAATTAAATCAAAAGCGAACTCCGCCAAAACGGGAAGCGCTAGGACTAAAGAAATTAAAAAAATTATCGCTAGAATACTTACCTTAAATAAATAATATGGAAATATGTCCAAAATGTGGTCTGCCGGAGCAGGCCTGTGTGTGTGAGCAAATCGTAAAAAGCTCGCAGAAGATAAAGGTAACTACTGACAAAAAACGTTACGGTAAAATAGTTACCGTAGTGTCGGGTTTCGAAAGTGGAATCGATGTGAAGAAGATCGCAAAGTCTCTGAAAAATGAGCTTGCTTGCGGTGGAACTTCAAAAGATAACATAATCGAACTCCAAGGGGAGCATACCAAGAAGATAAAGCCATTGTTGGCTAAGCTTGGTTTTGACGAAGAGTCTATAAGCGAATAAGTTCACACACAAAAAAACAAAATGAAAATGAAAGAAAAAACACAAGAGAAAGAAAGTAAGCTATCAGTTGGAACTCTGAAAAACTGTGGAGACAGAAACTGCCATCTTCATGGAAATTTGAAGGCTAGAGGAAGAGTTTTCGAAGGAAGAGTAGTTAAGAAACTTCACAAAAGAATCTCAATTGAATTCGAAAGAATGATTTATGTAAGGAAATATGAAAGATATGCGAAGTCTAAAGTAAGAATACACGCAAGACTTCCAGATTGCATGGAAGAATTCATTCATGTTGGAGATTTGATAAAAGTTAAGGAATGCAGACCTCTAAGCAAGATCATCCACTTTGTGGTTATAGATAAATTAAAGGACGAAACAGAAAAATGAAAAAATTACCAATAGTTTTGGATATTGAAGCGAGTGGGTTAGACAAAGTGAAATGTGGGATATGGCAAATTGGAGCAATAGATTTAAATCAAGGAGAAGAATTTTTTCAAGAGTCTCATATTGATTCTGATGATGAGATACTTACCACCCAAGATGCTAAAAGGCCAGTGTTAGAAGTTATTGGAAAAACTGAAGAAGAGTTAAGAGATTTAACTAAACAAACTCAAAAACAATTATTGATGAAATTTTTTGAATGGGTTAGTGAAAGACCTATGAAAAATTTCTTATGCCAAAACCCTCAGTTTGATGTAGGTTTTTTAGAAATAAAGGCAAGAAAATACCATTTAGATATCCCTTACAACTTTAAAAGTTTTGACCTGCATACAACAGCTCAAAACAAATATGAAGATTGTTATGGTGAAATTTTAACAAAAGAAGATCATAGTTGTATGGGTCTAGCGAAAGCATTAGAGCTATGTGGGATGGAGGATAATCGAAAGGTGCATAATGCTCTAGAAGACGCGAAACTAACTGCAGAATGTTATTTTAGGTTAAGATATGGTAAAAATCTTTTTTCAGAATTTTCTAAATTTAAAATTCCAGAGGTACTTATAAAATGAAGGCAATAAGCGCAAGAGCAACTCGGGCATTGAATTTGGGAGCAAGAATGGTAGCTGCAGATAATAGTGGGGCAAAGATTGTTAGATTAGTTTCAGTTAAGCGTGGGAAAAGTACTAAGGGAAGACAGCAATATGCTAAAATGGCTGACTGGGTAAAAGTGAGTGTTAAGAAAGGTGTCCCAGATATGAAAGGAAAAGTTTTCGATGCTGTTGTGATCAGAGTTAAGAGACCTTATAGAAGATTGAATGGGGAGAGAATTGCTTTCGAAGATAATGCTGTTGCAATCTTAAAGGATGACAAAGGGAACCCAAAAGGAACCCAAATTAAAGGACCTGTGGCAAGAGAAGTTTCTGAGAGATGGTCTTCAGTAGCTAAAATTGCCTCAATTGTATATTAAAATGAAAAACGAATTTAAACTAACACATGAAGTAAACATGGATTCATTAAGAGATGGGCTTAAAGAATTGGAAAAATTGGCTGTTTCAGAATTGGAATATTCTATGGGGAAAGGGGATATATCCTTAGTGAGAAGTAAAGTGGAGTATGCCTTAAATATTCAACCAATTTTGGAAAGTGTTTTGGTAAACCCTCATCTTATCGAAGATTATTTTTCTAAACATAAAGAAGAACTAGGAAAAAGATTTAGAATTGACATTCGAGGATATAAAAAATGAAAAACAAATTTAGTAAAAATTGGAATGCGAGTAAGCAGCCAAGAAAGCAAAGAAAATTCTTAGCAAATGCTCCATTACATATGAGAAAGAAATTTGTTAGTGTTAACTTGGTTAAAGCTTTAAGAGAAAAACATAATCTAAGAAATGCCCCAGTGAAGAAAGGAGACACTGTGAAAATACTTAGGGGTAAATTTGTAAAGAAACAGGGAAAAATTACTGGAGTTGATTTAAAAATTTCAAAAGTTACAGTCGAAGGAATTCAAACAACTAAACAAGATGGTTCAAAAGTTAATGTAAAAATGCAACCATCAAATTTACAGATCCTCGAATTGAATTTGGACGATAAGAAAAGGTTTAAAGGGGCAGTTAAACCAGGAAAAACAGCACCTAAAGTAGAAAAACCTGCAGAAATAAATACAGAAAAAGCAACAAAATAAAATGCATTTGAAAAGACAAAAAGTGCCAAAAACATGGCCAATCGCGAGGAAAGGAACAGCTTTTGTAGTTAGACCTTTATCAAATATTAAGAACGGAATCCCAATGTTAGTTGTTTTGAGAGATATGATGAAACTTGCTCAAAATAGGAAAGAAGTAAAGAATGCTATTAACTCAAAAAATATTTTGTTAAATCTTAAGCCAATCCAAGATGAAAGGCACTCTTTAAGTTTGTTCGACTTAATCACAATAGTTCCTGAAAATAAAAATTATAGAATTGAATTGACTGGGAAGGGTAAATTTGCAATTAAAGAATTTTCAGGAGACAATAAGGTTTCTAAAGTTATCAATAAAAAAACATTGAAAGGAAAGAAAATACAATTGAATCTTAGTGATGGAAATAATTTCTTGTCTGATGTTGATTGTAAAGTTGACGATTCTGTTTTGATTGATCTAAAGAATAAGAAAATAGAGAAATGTTTGCCGTTGAAAGAAAAGGCAAATGTTGTTGTTTTTGAAGGTAAGCATGCAGGAAAAGTTGGTGTCGTGAATAAGATGATTGGCGAAAGAAAGATGGCTGAATTGACTTTAGGAGAAAATACTTCAAACGTTTTAATTAAACAATTAATGGTAGTACAATGAACGAAAATAAAATTAGAGATATAAAAATCGAGAAAGTTGTTTTGGGCGTAGGCGGAATTGGAGAAGAATTAGAGAAGGGAGTAAATTTACTTGGATTGTTAACTGGAAGAAAAATTGCTAAAATGAAAACCACAAAAAGAATTCCTTCATTGAATGTTCGACCAAATTTAGAAGTTGGAGCAGTTGTTACAATTAGGAAAAATCCTGAAGAAACTTTGAAAAAAATGCTTATGGCAATTGAAAACGTCTTGAAGAAAAAACAAATCAGTGAGAATAATTTTTCATTTGGAATTAAAGAATACTTGGAAATCCCAGGAGTAGAATATCAAAGAGATATTGGAATAATTGGATTGGATGTTACTGTTGTTTTCAAGAGAGCTGGAAAGAGAGTTAAATTGAAAAAAATGAAGAAAGGAAAAATTCCAGCAAGACAAAAAATTTCAAAGGAAGAAATAATTAAATACATGGAAGAGAAATTCGAAACACAATTCATATAAAATGACAGAAAATCAGAAATTAGAAGGAATAGTAGAAGTTAAGAAAATCCCAATATATTCTCCAGTGCAAATTACCTGGACTAGGATTCATGAGTATGATGGGAAAAATGCACCTGAAACTGAAAGTCATGAGGCAGTATTGTTTTCATTAAGATTTCCTAATGAAGGAGGAACTTACCTTGACTTTGCTTGTAGAGTTAATGATAATGTTGGGCTAATTCCCTTAAGGATTAGGAAGATTAATGGAAAAGAAAAGCTTGATATAAATAATGATGCGGATTTAATTTACATTTCCCCAACGAGCGAGAGATACGGGCCAATGGATAAAACTTTGAGGAGGAGTCAATTATGACAGCAAGCAATTGGAGAAAAATTTTGAAGCAGTTTAGGAACAAGCCAGTTATAGCTGCAAGATTCACAAAGCATAACAAACCTAAAGACAGGAAGATGGGAGTTGCATCTAAGAAATGCGAGAGATGCGAAAGGTTTGGAGCCCATATTAAGTCATACGGATTAAATTTATGCCGACACTGTTTCAGAGAAATCGCTGAAGAAATCGGATTCAAAAAATATAGTTAAAATGTCAATGGATATTGTCGCTGATGCGCTAAACATGATAAGGAATGCTAAGAAAGCTAGAAAGGAAACTCTAAAGATAAATATGATTTCAAATTTATTGGTTGAAGTTCTTAAGATTATGAAGCACAAAGGTGCGATCAAAAAATACAAAGTCAACAGTACCGAAAAGAACGTTGAAATTACAATCGGGGATCTTAGTGATTGTAGAGCAATTAAACCAAGATTTACTGTAACTAAAGATCAAATTGAAAAATATAGGAGAAGATATCTTCCTGCAAGAAATTTGGGTACAGTTATAGTTTCCACAAATAAAGGATTACTTACTCATGAAGAAGCATTTGAGGAAGACATCGGAGGATGCTTAATTGCATATTTTTATTAAAATGAAAAGAGAAATTTTCCAAGAAATTGAAGTTCCTGAAGGAATTGAAGCTAACTTATCTGGAGATGTATTTACTGTTAAAGGAGATAATGGAGAAAATAAAAGAAAATTCGACGTGAATAAATTTAGCATTGCAAAAGAAGGAAATAAAATTAAGATCGGAAGTAAAGTTGCTTCAAAAAATGAGAAAAGAATGATTAATACAATTTCTGCCCATATAAGAAATATGATCAAAGGCCTTTTGGAAGGTTATGAATATAAATTGAAAGTTGCGAATAGCCATTTCCCTATGAGTGTTGAAATAAAAGATAAAGAAGCGATAATCAAAAACTTCTTGGGAGAGAAAATTCCTAGAAAATTAAAAATTCTTGATAATGTTGACGTGAAA
>CAZJVQ010000003.1:29997-32435 GCA_964549605.1 Candidatus Woesearchaeota archaeon
CATAATCACAGTTACTTCATTTGATAAAGAACTTGCAGGACAAACTGCTGCAAACTTTGAGAAGGCTACAAAGATAAGAATGAAAGATAGAAGAGTTTTCCAAGATGGGATTTTTATCACAAGTAAAGCGGGGAAAGAAATATGAGTAAAACATTTTTAAGAAGAATTTGGGGTAGATATGCAAAATTAGGAAGAAAGAGAAAGAGCAAACAAACTTGGAGAAGGCCAACAGGAAGAGATAACAAGATGAGAGAAAGAAGAAGAGGTTATCCTGCAAGAGTTAGTATTGGTTACAAACAAGATAACACAACAAGAGGTAAGATAGAAGATAAGGTATTGAAAGTAGTTTACAATTTGGAAGAATTGAAAAAATTCAGTAAAAATAATTTGATAGTTATTGGAAAAGTTGGTAAAAAGAAAAAAATCGAAATGATGAAAATGGCAAAAGAAATGAAAATCGAAGTTTATAGTATAAATTTAGACAAGTCTTTGAAAAAGCTTGAAGGAAAGAAAAAATGAATCTCTCAAAGAAAAAAGAATTAACTGCAAGAACCTTGAAGGTAGGTAAATCTAGAATTGTATTTTTGAAAGCTAGACTTAATGAAATCAAAGAAGCAATTACAAAAGAAGATATTCGAGGCTTGAAGGAAGAAGGGGCAATCACATTGAAAGAAGTTAAAGGAAGAAAAACAGTTGTTGGAAGGAAAAGAAAAAGAGGACCTGGAAAGATAAAGAAAACTGTGAATGTGAGAAAGAGAACCTACATGATTATGACAAGAAAATTGAGAAAATATGTCGAAGGAGTTAAGAAACAAGGAACTTTGAATACTGAAGAAGGAAAAGATATAAGAAAGAAAATAAGAAACAGAATATTCAAGAGTAAAGCTCATTTGAAAGATTATATTGGAGGATTAAAAAGATGAAATCATTAAAAGGACGAAGAAGAAGCAACAAAACAGATTACGGAAAAAGGCTTAAGATACTGAAAAGTGAAAGGCCAAGAATAGTATTTAGAAAAACAAACAAATTTGTTATTGCACAATATGTTACAAGCGATGAAACAAAGGATAAAGTTGAAATCGGAGTTAATTCTAAACAATTAATGAACTTTGGATGGCCAGAAGATTTTAAGGGAAGTTTGAAATCTTTACCTGCATCTTATTTGACTGGATTTTTAATTGGAAAGAAAATTTTGAAAGAAAAGAAAGATGCTCCAATAATTGATTTGGGAATGATTAGAACTGTTCATAAAACAAAAATTTTCGCATTCGTAAAGGGAGTTGTTGATGCTGGTGTAGAATTGAAAGCCGATGAAAAAGCGTTCCCAGAAGAAGATAGAATAAAAGGTAAAAATTTGAAAAAAGATTTTACTGCAATGTTTGACAAAATTAAATCTAACATAGATAAAGAATAAAATGGCTGGAAAAAAATTCGAAAGAAAATTTGAAAGGAAAAGAATTACTGAAGAAGAAAGAACTGCAGAAGTTCTTGCAGGTTGGGCTCCAAAGACTAAACTTGGAAAAGAAGTCAAAGCTGGAAAAGTTAAAGATTTAGATGAACTTCTTGACAAAAACCAAAAAATTCTTGAGCCGGAAATAGTTGATTCTCTTATTAAAGTTAAATCTGATTTGTTATCTATTGGGCAATCTAAAGGTAAGTTTGGTGGCGGTAAGAGAAGGGCTTGGAGACAAACTCAGAGAAAAACAAAAGAAGGAAATGTTCCAACTTTTTCGACTATGGCAGTTATTGGAGATGGAAAAGGTCATGTAGGTGTTGGATCTGGAAGAGCAAAAGAAACTTTGCCAGCAAGGGAAAAGGCAATAAGAAAAGCAAAATTGAATGTTATCAAAGTTGAAAGAACTTGTAGTGGATTTGATTGCTCTTGTTCTGAAAAACATACTATTCCTTTCAAAATAAAAGGTAAAGCTGGAAGTGTTAGAGTTATTTTGATTCCTGCGCCACAAGGAACAGGATTAGTAGTTGCTAATGAATTAAAAAAAATATTGAGTCTTGCAGGAGTTAAAGATGTATACAGCCAAACTTTTGGTAAGAAAAGAACAACTTTTAACTTAGCTAAGGCTTGTATTGACGCATTGGAGAAGGTAAGCAGATGATTTGTGTAATAAGAATTAGGGGAGAAGTAGGATTGAGAAGTGATTTTAAAGAAACTCTAAACAGATTAAGATTAAGAAAGAAATACTCTTGTATAGTTTTAAACCTTTCAAAAGAACAAGAAGGCATGTTGAAAAAAGTAAAGAATTTTGTTGCTTGGGGAGAAATTAGTAATGAAACTTTTGAAAAATTACTTGAAGCAAGAGGGCAGTTAATCGATAAGGCGAAAAAACTTGACACAAAAGCAGTTATTGAAGGAATTGAAAAAGGAAAGAAATACGAAGAGGTGAATTTGAAACCTTTCTTTAGATTGCATCCTCCTAGAA
>CAZJVQ010000004.1:0-2954 GCA_964549605.1 Candidatus Woesearchaeota archaeon
AATTATTAAAAACTGGTTTATAAAAATTGTCTGTTTATTCGACGGTTACACTCTTGGCCAAGTTTCTTGGTTTGTCTACATCAATTCCTTTTAAGTCTGCAATGTGGTATGCTAAAAGTTGTAAAAGAATTACGTTTACTATTGGAGATAATTCTTTTCTTGTGTTTGGAACGACGAAAACTTTTTCTGCTAGGTTTTGTAATTTTTCATCTTTCTCGTTTGCAATAACGATAATTCTTCCGCCCCTTGCTTTTACTTCTTCCATATTGCTAATTATTTTTTCGTAGCTTCCGTCTTTTGGGGCTATGAAAACAATCGGCATGTTTTTGTCAATTAGTGCTATTGGGCCGTGTTTCATTTCTGCTGCAGGATACCCTTCTGCGTGAATGTAAGAAATTTCTTTTAATTTTAATGCTCCCTCTAAAGCAACTGGGAAATTAATTCCTCTTCCAAGATAAATAAAATTTTCAGAATCTTTAAAATTTTCTGCAACTACTCTTATTTCGTTTGACATGTTTATCACTTGTTGAACTTTTTCTGGAAGATTATTTAATTCGTTTAATAATTCTAAATCTAAATTCAAACCTTTTTTTTGTCTTAAAAATAATGCAAAAATTAGTAATGCTAAAATTTGGCTTGTGAATGCTTTTGTGCTTGCTACTCCTATTTCTGGGCCTGCGTGAAGATAAATTCCAGAATCAACTTCTCTTGTTATTGAGGATCCTACAACATTGATAATTCCCATTGTTCTAACGTTTCTTGACTTTGCTTCTTTTAATGCTGCCAAAGTATCTGCGGTTTCCCCTGATTGAGAAATTACAATAACTAAATCATCTTTTTTTAAAATTGGATTTCTGTATCTGAATTCAGAAGCGTAATCAATCTCAACAGGAATTTCTGAAATTTCTTCAATTAAATATTTTCCAATTAAAGCAGAATGCCAACTTGTTCCGCAAGCAACAATTATTATTCTCCTAGGGGAATTTACATCCAAAGTTAATTTAGCTTTGTTGTCTTTTATTCTTCCCCTCAAAACATTTTTTATTGTCTCAGGCTGTTCGAAAATTTCTTTCATCATAAAATGTTCGAATCCAGATTTTTCTATTTGTTCCGCTTCCCATTTTATTTCATGTACTTCGTTGGCCACATTATTTCCTTTCAGATCTTTAATGAAATATCCTTCTCTTCGTATGACTGCGATTTCATCGTCGTTGAGATAGTTTACTTTTTTTGTATGGTTTAAAATTCCTGTAACATCTGACGTCACAAACATTTCGTTTTCTCCTATTCCAATAATTAAAGGGGATCCTCGCTTTGCTACAACTATTTCTTCATGATCTTTGTGAATTACTGCCAAACCAAAAGCGCCATCTACCAAATTCAATGCTTCGAATACAGCTTGTTCCAAATTTCCCGAATAAAATTTTTCAATTAAATGTGAAAGGATTTCTGAATCTGTTTCTGAAATAATTTCGTGACCTTCTCTTTTTAGAATTTCTTTTAACACCTGGTAGTTTTCAATTATTCCATTATGAACTAATGCGATTTCTTTTTTGCAATCCAAATGAGGGTGTGCATTTTTTTCATTTGGCTCCCCATGTGTTGCCCATCTTGTGTGTGCTATTCCCAAGTTTCCTGATAAGGTTTCTAAATTTTCTTTTTCTAACTCAGAAATTTTTCCAGCTTTTTTTATTAGTTTTAATTCTCCGTTAAAAGTACAAATCCCTGCGCTGTCGTAACCTCTGTATTCTAGTTTTTTCAAACCTTCAATTAATAAAGAATTAATTTTTTTATCACCAATGTATCCCAAAATTCCACACATAAGTTTATTGAGAATGAAATTGCTTTTAAGTTTTCTGAAACTATCACCTATTATTTTTAGTATATAAATCTAGCGCAAGATTTTAATGTGTAATAAAACACAGAAGCATTTATAAATAATTTTTTTCTTAAAAAATTAATTAAAACCAAAAAGAGGTTTAATATGAAAGAATTCGATGATATAGAATTCGATGATGAGGATACATTTGAAGAAGACGTGGATGAAATGTTAGGGGAATAATCCCTGCGATTAGGCATACGCGCTTCGCCTAAAAAGGAAGAAAGGGAGATTACTTTTTTATTTCCAATTCTATCAAATTATTATTTTTATCTAATTCTTCAAAATCATAATTGATTTCTAAACTTATCAAATCTACATTAATTTGTCTAACTAAAATGTTTTCGAAAGTTAAAGAAATTCCATAACCAATTTCCATTTCTTTAATTGAAACTTCTTTTATCTTTTTTCCATCTGCATAAATAAAAAGTGTCGCTTCTTCCGAATCACCCAATCCATTATTTCTTATGCTTGTATTTAAATCCAAAAATCTCCCATCCATTTTTGCTGAAACTTTCTCAAAAGCTAAATCTGGTTTTGATGGAACTGAATATAATTCATTTATTGTTTTAACTATATCTTCACTCATAATTTGATCACATTTGCTTATACTATGCATGATGTTTTTTGGATTTGCGGAATGATCAAATCCTAATGCATGTAAAAGTTCGTGTAGAGCAATATTTGGTCTTTCGCATTTTGAATCTCTTAACAACAAAATCCCTCCTTTTAGAATTACATTGAAATTTTCTATTTTGGTTATATTTATTGGGCCGCCCTCACCTGCAACGAAAAATCTTTCCTCCACTCTTATTTTATCTTCACATTCAATTATGATATCTTCATCTTCATCTACTTCATATAAATTTAGGTTTGTTTTTGTATTCAGAATGTTTATTGCAAATTCTGCATCATATTTTTTTTGTAATGTGCAGGTATCTGAAATTTTGTAAGAAATATCTGGAGAAGAATAACGCATATTTTCATGGAATTGTAAACTTTCTGTTCCGCTTAAACTAAAATTGTAATTAGATGAAGTTAAGCCAGGAACTAGAGAGAATTCTGTATCTAATGG
>CAZJVQ010000004.1:2964-27193 GCA_964549605.1 Candidatus Woesearchaeota archaeon
GAAAACCCAATATGTTACTAGTAAAAAAATTGCAAACAGTACTAATACTATACTCAAAAATCTAACTAAAAATCTCCACACCATAAAGATAATTTGTCAATAGGATATAAAAAACTATTCTTCATCTATTTGTTTTGAATAATTTGTATAATCTCTCAAAGGGTATTCATTGTAATTATCCCTTAAAGCCATTGCATGTGCGAAACCCGTTGCTCTTGTAAAAGGATGATCTGTTGATAATCTTATAGTTGCTTCAGAAACTTTTAAAACATACCCAATAATCTCTGAATCTTTATCCCAAAGTCTTAATCTGTCTCCTTTTTTAATATCTTTGATTTTTCCAACAAGAGAATTCTCTTTGTGATCAAATGTCATCAAAATGGACTAGAAATCAATTATATAAATTTGTTGATAATAAAAAAAATAAAAAAAATAAAAAATGTTTAAGAATGCTTACTCTTCGTCTTTTTTGTCTTCTTCAGCTGCAGGCTCGTCTGCCTTTTCTTCAGCTTCAGGTTCGGCATCCATTTCCTCTTTTTCTTCCATAGATGCTTTTTCTTCTTCTTCCATAGTATAAACCTCTTATTTAATTGAGTATAAACTGAAGTAATTACTTCTTTTTAACGATTTCGGTGCACATACCTGCTGCTACTGTTGCACCAGCGTCTCTAATTGCAAATCTAGACATAAATGGGTTATCTTTTTGTGTTTCAATACATAAGTTTCCTTGTGGCTTAAGTCTAACTTTTGCGGAGTCTCCATTTTTTAAGAAATCAGGATTTTCTTTAATAACTTCCCCAGTTGCTGGGTTGATTTGAGCTATTAATTCTGTAAATTGACATGGAACTTGAGCTGTGTGAACATGGAATACTGGTGTGTATCCTTTTGCTAAAACAGTTGGATGGTTGATAACTGTTACTGTTGCTATAAATTCTTCAGCAACTGGAACAGGTGTTGCTGCGTCGCAAACTACGTCTCCTCTTGCTATATCTTTCTTTCCAACTCCTCTTATGTTAATTCCGACATTATCTCCTGCTTCAGCTTCGTTAAGTTGTTCATGATGAGCTTCAATTGTTCTTAATTCTCCTTCGATTCCTTTTCCAGTTCTTCCTGGAAGTACTATAACTTTTGCTCCTTTTTTCATAATCCCAGTTTCAACTTTTCCTACTGGAACAGTTCCGATACCTGTAATTTCATAAACATCTTGAACAGGCATTCTCATTGGAAGATTTGTTGGTAATTCTGGAGCTGGGAATAAATCAAATTGTTCTTTTATTGTTGGTCCTTTGTACCAATCCATATTTTTTGATTTTTCAGCAACATTATCTCCTTTTTGTCCAGATGCAGCTATGAAAGTTGTAGTTTCTGGGTTAATTCCAACACCTTTCAATAATTTTCCTACGTCTTCTTTAACTTTGTTATAAGCATCTTCTTTGTATTCTACTTCATCCATTTTGTTAATAACAACAGCTAAATTCTTAACGCCCATTGTTCTCAATAACCATAAGTGTTCAGTTGTTTGTGGTTGTACTCCTGATTTAGCAGCGATAACCAAGAAAGCAGCATCTGCTTGTGAAGCTCCTGTAATCATGTTTTTAACAAAATCTCTGTGTCCAGGTGCATCAATGATTGTTATTTGGAATTTATCAGTCATAATTTTCTTGTATGCTAAGTCAATTGTAACTCCTCTTTCTCTTTCCTCTTTGATCTTATCCATAATGTAAGCGAATTCAAAACCAGCTTTACCGTGTTTTTCTGCTTCTTCTTTAAGCTTTTTCATTTCCTGATCTGAAACCATTCCAGAAGAAAATAATAGTTGTCCAACTGTGGTTGACTTTCCTGCGTCAACGTGTCCAACGAACACAACGTTCATATTTGGTTTATCTTTAGCCATGCAGAATTTATGAAAAAATAGATTTATAAAGTTTTTGCTTGTCTAGAATTATTAAATAATCGTAACAAAGTATTAAAAATGGATCTAAACACTCTAAAATTTCTCGAGAAAAATATTCAACGTTTATCGTCGATGATTCCCCGTTCCCTAATGGTTAAAATATTATCTAGGGGCCGATTAAATTTCTTGGAAATATTTGAAAAAGAGTCTCCTGAATCAATAATTGTTCCAGAAAACCTGAAAAGAACCATATGGGGCATTGATTTTAGGTCGCAAATTATGAATGCAGCGGGAATGTTCAAAAATGGGGAATGTTATGGAGTGATTTCACAGCAAGGAGCAGGGGGTTTTTTGGGGGGAACTAGTACTTGGGATTCGAGAAAGGGAAATAAAGATCTTCCTTTCGCTAAACTATCTCATTCTAGTTCTGCATTGAATTGTTTAGGTCTTCCAAATAAGGGAGATATTTATGGTTCTAATAGAGTAGCAGAACTGATTGAAAGTGGGGAAAAGTCACAATGTCCAATTGGATGGAGTGTTTCATATTCTCCTGGAAAAAATCCAATTGAAAAATCAAAAAATATTGTCTCGGGCATGGAACTCTATGAAGCTACTGGAGTAGATTTTTTGGAAGTAAATGAAAGTTGTCCTAATACTGGAGAAAGTTCTGGTAATTTAGAAGAAAGATTGAAATTTATCCGAGATAATTTTTTAAAAAATAGAAAAAGAAATTTTCCAGTAATTGTTAAATTTTCAAACGACACTGAAATTGAGCAAGTTCATTATTTATTGGATTTGTTATTTGATTTTGGATTTGATGGTGTTAATTTTGGAAATACTTCAACTGATTATTCAAAACATAGAAAAAACGTTGATGAAAAAGATAGAAAATTATTTGATTATTTTGTAAAAAATATTGGGGGAGGTGTTAGTGGAAAAGTTTTGAAACAAGATTCTTTGAAACTTTGTTCTGAGGCTGTTAAATACGTCAAGTTAAAAAATCCTAAACAAGAATTTCATGTAATCAGAACTGGGGGAATTGAAACTGCAGAAGATATTTTAGAATCTGAAAAAGCTGGAATAAGTTTGAATCAATGGTTTACAGGATATTGGGAAAATTTTTCAAAAGAAGGACACAAACTTTATGAAAAATTATATCAAAAATTAATTTAGTATTTTACCACAGGAATCCTTTTATATTTAAAAAATATAATGTTTTTATGGAAAAGCCGGAGTTTGTTTGGAGAAATGGGGAAATTGGTTCTGGGGATGGCGAATTAGCAAAAATCGATATTTTTAATCATTCTTTGAACTACGGTTCTGCTGTTTTTGAAGGGATTAGGGTTTATGAAACTCCTGGAAACGAAAAGGGGCACTCTGCTATTTTTAGATTGGAAGATCATGTTAATAGATTATTTTATTCTGCTTCAGTTATGGGAAATAATGTTAGAGGATTTTCTAGAAAAGAAATTAGTGATGCAATTATTGAAACCGTTAAAGTAAATAAAATAGATGAGGGTTATATCAGACCATTAGTATTTTATGGGAATGGTTTAGGTCTTAACCCTGAGGGGCTTGAAGAAGAAGTGGCAATTTTTGCGGTTCCTTTTGGAAGATATTTGAAGGATGAAGAAATAAAAGTTTGTTTTTCAAAATATCGAAAAACTAGCTCTATGACAACAGCCCCAGGTGCTAAAATCTCTGGAAATTATGCAAATTCAATTCTTGCACATTTAGATATTAAAAAAAGAGGTTATGATGAAGGTTTATTATTAGATTGCGGAGCAGATATTTCTGAAGGCCCTGGAGAAAATATTTTCTTTGTTAAGAAGAGTAAACTAATAACTACTTCATCAAAAAGTATTTTACGTGGAATAACTAGGGATACTGTTTTTAAATTAGGTAAGGAAAATGGGTTGGAAATTGAAGGGAGGAGTATGCATCCTATGGCAATTCATGACATGGATGAAGCATTTTTTTGTGGAACTGCAGTAGAAATAACTCCTATATCAGAGATAAACTATTCATGTAAAACCAAAAAATATGAAACTCAAGAAGTAACTAATTTAATTCGAGATGCTTATATGGATACAGTTCGAGGAAAAAATAAAAAACATTTAGATTGGTTGAGCTTTGTAAAATAGAATTATTGATTCTCGCTCAATCCTTTTCATAAATCAAATATCCTAATTCTATTCCAGGTCTTGCCGTCATCATGGCAATTTCCTTGAGAGTAGAACTATTCTCCCTCTCCTTTGAAATTCTTTCTTCAATGGTGCTTCTACTGAAATTTGGATTATTCGCACTAACATTCCGAACACCCATAAAACTTAACGTATTTGTCATTCCCACCCCCCATACTGCAGCTATGCTAACATACACAGCTGTCTTTTTCATCCAACTTGGAATTGTTGGTGTGAATTCTGTTTCTTGTGGTTCGTGTCTGAAATATTTTCCTTCATATACCATTTTATTGATTTTCACTTAATCCCTTTCTTTCTCTAATCTTTTTTATAACGTCTGCTTGTAAACTTACAGGAATTTTTTCATAAAGCTGGTCTGATAAAGAACTTGTTCCTCTTCCCTCGGTTTCCGATCTTAGGTCTGAACTCCATCCAATCATTTCTGCAACTGGAAGTTTTGCTTTTACTTCTGCGTTGGTTCCTTCTTGTGAAACGTTAATCAATTGTCCTCTTTTACCGCCGATTAATTTTGTGATTCCCCCTAAGAACTTGTCTGGCATTTCAATAACATGAACTTGTAAAGGTTCCAAAAGAGCTGCGCTTGCATTTTTCATTGATTCAGTTATTCCTTCTCTTACTGCAGGATAAACCTGGGCAGGCCCTCTGTGAATTGCGTCTTCATGCAGTTTAATATCAACTAAAGAAACTTTCATTTTTGTACAAGGTTCTCTTGCTAAAGGTCCTTGATCCATAACCATTTCAAAAGCGTCCAAAGCCATATCCATAATTTCTCCGATATGAACTTCTCCACGAGTTTCGTCTAAGAAAACATTTCCATTGTAAACATCTCTGATATCTCTGATTTCATCTCCACTCCAACCTAACTTTGAGAATTGGTCTGCAACATCTTGGCTTTTCTTTTTTACTCTTCCCTCGTTTACTTCTCCGGATTTTATTGCTTCGTAAACATTATCTTCCAAAGGTTGGACTTTTATGAAGAAACTGTTATGTTTGTTTGGGCTTCTTCCCTCTGATGCTTCCGATTCTCTTCCAACTGTTTCCCTATAAACAATTATTGGAGCTGAAGTTTTAACGTCAAGTCCTTTTTCTGTTTTTATTCTGTTTTCAATAATTTCTAAATGTAATTCTCCCATTCCAGACATTAAGGATTCTCCAGTTTGATCGTTAATTTCAATCTTAATAGAGGGATCTTCTTTTCCAATTTGCTTCAAAACTTCAACTAATTTTGGAAGGTCTGCGGATTTTGTTGCTTCAATAGATTTTGTAATAACTGGTTCGAATAAGTGTTTTATTGATTCGAAAGGTTCCATTGTTTCTTCGCTTACTGTTTCTCCAACGAATACGTTTTTCAAACCCACAATACCTACAATGTTTCCTGCAACAACTTCATCAACAACAACTCTTTGTGCTCCTTTGTAGACGGAAACTTGTTGTACTCTTGTTTTTCTTTTTGCTAAATTCATGTAAACTTCGTCACCCTGTTTTATTGTTCCTGAAAACATTCTTCCTGCTGCGACTTCACCCGCGTGTTTATCAACAACTATTTTAATTGGAACGAACGCGACTTCTCCTTTTGGATCGCAATTAATCAAAGTTTTTCCCCTTTCTGATTCAATATCTCCGTGCCAGATTTTTGGGATTCTGTATTTTTGAGCGTCGACTGGATTTGGATGATGTTTTACAGACATTTCTAAAACAACTTCATGTAATGGCGCCTTCTTTGCTAATGCTTTAATATTTTCTTTTAATTTATTTTCGTCACTTTCAGTATAGGCATCAATAACATCTTTGAAAGTTAAGTTATGTGTTTTCATGTAAGGGAAAGATAAAGCCCAATTGTGGAATGCTGAACCGAAAGCAACGGATCCTTCCCCAACTCCGACTTTCCATTTTTCTTTGTAACCTTCTGGGGCTAAATTTTCTATTAATTCGTTAACATGATCAATTATTGAAATGAATTTTTTCTCCATTTCTTGAGGGGTTAGTTTAACTTCTTTTATTAATCTGTCAACTTTGTTAATGAATAGAACTGGTCTTACTAATTCTTTTAATGCTTGTCTTAGAACTGTTTCTGTTTGGGGCATAACTCCTTCAACAGCGCAAGATAACACTACGCAACCATCTACAGCTCTCATTGCTCTTGTAACGTCTCCTCCGAAATCTACGTGTCCAGGAGTGTCTATTAAATTGATTAAGTGATCTACTCCATCTACATTGTGAACCATAGAAACGTTTGCAGAATCTATTGTTATTCCCCTTGTTGCTTCGTCTTCGTGAAAATCAAGTGCCCTTTGTTTTCCGGCAGTTTCTTCTGACATCATTCCTGCTCCAGCAAGTAAATTGTCTGAGAAGGTGGTTTTACCGTGGTCAATATGTGCAGCAATAGCTATATTTCTAATCTTTGTTTGTTCTTTCATTAAACCTTGAATTAGTTTTGATTTGTCTTCTGCCATTGTGAATAAATAATGATTGAAAAATTGGTTTATAAAATTATTGGGGGGTTATTTTAATTTTTTTCCAGTGTGAATGTTATTAATCTTTCAAAGAGAAAGATAATATTTGAAAGACATATTTTTTGGAATCTATCAAACATGTTTTTTTTTAAAATATTTTCAATCTTTTTTAGAATTTGGTCATCCATCTTCCAGTTCAATGGAGTTTCAAACATTCTTTTTTCAATCTTCCTTGAATCAAATATTAGATTATGTGCATATTCATTTCTAATTTGATTCAATTTATCAAAAACGACATATTCTTTTTCAGTTAAAAGAGAATGGCTTAGAAGTATTTTTAATTTAATATTCTGAGAATTTGTTTTATTGAACTTATATCTCAATAATTTTATTCTAAGTAATTCATTTACAACATATTCTGAGTAAATTCCCAATAATAAAACCATTTGTCTCCCATCATTTGTTAGTCCAATTTTATTCACTTCTTCAATAAATTCCAATTTTTGTTTTTCATAACTAGGAAATTTCATTATTTGATGTAACCACCTTTTTGAAGATTCCAAAGTTTCTTGTATTCTCCTTCTCGTTTTATCAAATCGGCGTGTGTTCCTTCTTGGATTATTTGACCTTGTTTCAAAACGATGATTCTGTCTGAGTTCATAATTGTGGAAAGTCTGTGCGCAATTATAATTGAAGTTCTTCCTTTTAGCAATTCTTTCAAACTTTTTTGGATTTCGTGTTCTGTTTCGGAATCTAATGCTGAGGTTGCTTCATCCAAAACTAAAACCTTCTTATTTGCTAAAATTGCTCTTGCTATGGAAACTCTTTGCTTTTCTCCTCCAGACAATTTAACTCCTCGCTCTCCAACAATTGTTTTTTCTTTTTCTGGGAAATTCCTAATTACTTTATCCAACTGTGCAAATTTTATTGCATCCAAAACTTCTTTTCTGCTTGCTTTAGGATTTGAGAATTTAATGTTATTGAAAATTGTATCATCAAATAAAACGCATTCTTGAGGAACTATGCTTAATTCTCCCCTAAGAGATTCTTGATTGAATTCTTTTATATTCTTTCCATCAATTAAGATTTCTCCATCATCTACATCAAATAATCTGTAAAGTAATTTTACTAATGTGGATTTTCCGCAACCAGAATGCCCAACTAATGCTACTTTTTCGTTTGGTTTTATTTTCAAACTGAAATCATTTAATCCAAAGGCTTTCTTTTTACCATAATGGAAATCAATATTTTTTAAGAAGATTTCTCCTTTTTCTATTTTTAATTCTTTTGCATTTGGCTTGTCTTTTATTTCATTTTCAGTCATGAGATATTCTGTTATTTCTCCCATATCCCCCATTGAAACGTAAAACCCTCTGATGCCCCCCACGAATCCAAACAGTGGGCCCATTAATGATCCGTAGACGGTGTATATGAATGCGAGATCCCCTATAGTTATTCCTCCATCAAGGAAACTCATTAGTGGGAAATAAATTACAAAGAAGGTCCCAATTGATAAGATTAAACTTTGTCCAGTACTAAAGTATCTTCCAAATGCCCAGAACTTTCCAGTTTTTATTTTAACGTCTTCTGCTAATTTTGAATAACGTTCCTTTACGAATTTTTCTTTTCCAAAATATTTTATCGAATCTATGTTTGTGAAAAAATCTGAAAGGTTTCCCTTTTCAACATCTTCTGCAAGATATGATGCTATATGTAATGATTTTTGGGCATTTGAAATCCAAATTCCGTAAACTATGAATGTTATTGAGACCATAAGAATAACAAATGCACTTGTTCTATCTAAAAGAAATATGGATCCCCCTGCAAGAATCATTTGAAGGAATAATGGTGAAACATTGTATATGAAGAAATCTGTAAGTCTTTCATAAGAAGAAACTCCTCGATTAAGTTTTGAAATCATTGAGCCTGTTTTATGGGTTGTATGGAAACGATGCGAAAGGCTCACCACATGACTGAAGAATTTTCTTTTTAGATCAAAGATCATACTTGATTCAAATTTTGCAACCATTATTTCTCTGAACCAATGATTAATGATCCTTCCTATTGAAATTATAATAAAAGCCGCGGCTATTCCGATAAGCAAAGATGTTAGAGCACTTTGTTCAATAATTCCCGATAAATAATCTGCTCCATTGTCAAGTATTACTTTGAATAAATATTTTTCAGACAAATTCAAAAATTCTGAGATTACGGCTAATAGTATTACAAATAGGAAAATCCCTTTATAGGGCTTTATTGTGTTGAAGTAAATTTTCAGATTTTTCTTGAAATCTACTTCTTTGTACAAATTTCTTGTCATTTTTTGTTTTAAAGTAAAAGTAGTTAATAAAAGTTATTCTGAAATAAGATTTCTATCCCCTCTCTTCTAAATACTCAGAATAATTCCCTCTAAAACTTGAAATCGTTTTATCTTTAATATTTAAGATTCTTGTTGCAACATTATCTACAAATGTCCTATCATGAGATACAAAAACAATTGTTCCTTCAAATTCTTTTAGTGCTTTTTCAAGAGATTCAATCAAATAAATATCTAAATTATTTGTGGGCTCATCTAAGATTAGAACATTATTCTTCTCTAGAGTAATCCTTAGAATATTTAATCTTCCTTTTTCTCCTCCAGAAAGATGTTTTATCTTTTTCTGAAAACTTTCTTTTTCGAAGCCATATTTTAGAAGAATAGAAATTAACTTTTCTTCTTCCTTTCCAGTTTCATTAACAAAAAATTCCATAATTGTTTGTTCTCTATCTATGTCCTCAAGTTCTTGATCAAAGTAACCAATTTTAATATCTTCTCTTCTGTATAGGTTCCCACCTGATGGTTGAATTTTTCCAGTTAACATCTTTAGAAAAGTAGATTTTCCTGTTCCATTTTCCCCAACAATACAAACTTTCTCTCCAAAGTCAATTTCTTGATTTACACTTTTAAATAATATTTTTTCAAATTTCTTTTCAACTTCTTCTAATCTAAAAATTGTGCAATTATGTAATCTCTTATTGCTGAAATTAATATTTATATCTTTTAAAAAGTCAAATGGATTTTCTACATCTTCTAATTTTTCAGCATCTCTTTCAAGTCTATCAGCTAAAATTCTTAATTTTCTGCTTCCTTTTTGCATTGCCCATTGCCTCTTATCCTTAGCAGACTCAAGCATTTTTTCTTTTCTCCTTACAGTATCAATATACTTTCTCTCTAATATTTTCAAGTAATCTTTTTTTCTTTCTAAATATTCTTTAAACTTGTATTTCCATTCTTTTACTTGTTTATTTTCTAAGTCCCAGACTTTTTCTGCAACTTTATTTAAAAAATATCTATCGTGTGAGATAACGATTAAGTTTTCAATATTTACATTTATATAACTTTCAAGCCATTCTCTTGTTATTAGATCAAGGTTGTTTGTTGGCTCATCTAACAAATAAAGCTCAGCTTTCTTAGACAAACATTCTGCCAATCTTAATTTGGTTTTTTGCCCGCCACTAAGATTCTTAATTTTTTGGTTCAGGAGAGTTTTATCCATTCTCAATTCGTTAAGTATTTCTTTCGTATTTTGTTGTTCGGTATTAAAAGAAGGATCTGTTAAGAGAAGATTATATTCATCCATTAAAGAATTAAATTTATCTTCATCTTCATAAATCTCTGGATTTCCGATTTCTTTTTCTAAATCTTTTTTCCTTTCTTCCAATCCATCTTTCTTATCATTTAGATATTCTTCAAATGTTTTATCTAAATTTGAAAAGTTCTGCTCTTGTTCCATTAAACTTATTTTTATTTCAGAAACAAGAATTCTTCCATTAAAACTTTCTTTTCCAGCTAAACAGTTAAAAAAAGTTGTTTTTCCTGAGCCATTTTTTCCAACAAAAGCGATTTTGTCTTTTGAATGAATAACTAAATTAATATTTTCAAACAAATTTTCTCTTTCAAACCCTTTAGATAAATCTTGTATAGAAATCATGGTGTCTTTAGAAGAATTTAATCTATTTTGCATAGCCCTCCCCCTATGAATTAAAGAATTCATGCACAAAATATTCGACAAGCACAGCTAAACTTAAAGAAATTCTCTACTATTTTATTTTCTTCGCTTGTCATGTTAAATAAATTTAATTTAAACTTAAAAATCTATCGGTTTTCCATCATACTTTTTACTCATATTCTTGTTTTCAATACTTTTATATATCGGATCTGCTTATGGATTTCATGAAAGATCGGATTGGTGCAGACAATTCAGTATTGAATCCTCAGCCATTTTACTACGATCTTGATGACAATGATGATGAAGATGAAGACGATGAATAATCTTTCTTTTTATTAAAAACAAAAATAAGAATTTAAAGTTATTTGTTTTTGTAGCTTTCGATAACTGTTTCTAGTTGGTTTAGATTGAGTTCCCTCGTAACATCTAAAGTTCCAAAAGATCTTTCTTTCTGTAGTCTTTTATAAACATCTAATCCTTCCAAGAAATCTACTATTCCATTTCCATCAGTATCTGCTAAACCATTTTGACCAAACAACTGATTATATCTTTTAGAATAAAGTTTCTCTTCAACTATTCTTTTCTCACTCAATCTTTGTCCAAGTTTTGCTCTAGATTCTGAGCTAAATGGATTAAAGAAACCTCCTTGATAAGCCAATCCAAGATATGCTCCAGATAAATTAAGGGCGGTTAATAAAGCAAAAGGTATTCCAAATCTTTTCAAATAAGATTTTTTAGATTTCATTTTCCTTTACCATTTAAATTTAAGAATTGCAAAGCGAGATCCCTAAATTTACCCCAATCATTTGTTCTATGTGTCTTAGAATCTTTCTTATTAAGCCTATCAACTTCCCATTTTCTAAATTTTTTACGTGGATCGTATTTTTCAATATCCTCCAATCCAATTGTATTAATGATCCTGTCAGGACTTCCAAAATATGAGCCGTCATCAAAAATGTAGGGATTTGATTTACACAGTTCTTGATCTTTTTTCAAAAAAGTTCCAAGATAAAGATCCTCAAAAGAATTTCTATTATGCTTTAAGTTTTTACTTACATAAAGTATTTTGGGCCTTTCATCATTCCCTTCTAACCTTATAACAGTTCCAGTTCTCCAGCTCTTTAATGCTAAAGTTCTAACTACTGCTGTCAAAGGGTTGTATCTGTCTCCAACTTCAAATATAGCCAGACCATTCCCATTATTTTCTTTCCATCCATTCTCATTTCTTTCCATTATTGGATAAATTCCGTTTCTCATTTTATTTTTTATAGTTTTTAATTACTATAGAATAGTGCTAGTAGAATATTTAGAACCTACCCTCTCAAATTCCTAAAAAACTAAAAAATCATTAACTAAAAATTTAGTTTATCTAAAAAATGTAAAATTCGCCAAAACAAGAATAGAAGCTTATTTTCCAATACCATCAATCAGCTTTCTTGGAACTTTTATCAAAACTTCGCCTTCTCCAATCTTCTTTGCAAGCCCTGCATCTTCAGGATTTATTTGCGTTCCAATGATGAAATAGGAACTTTCTTCACTTCCTTTTCCAGCATATATTCCGGGGCACACAGGCAAAGGGGAACAACGCATAGATTCAGGAGTTATTTCCTCAACTTCATAAATTGCAGGACATGCACCAAATGCACATTGCATTTCTTTTGTAGTTATCTCTTTCAGTTTGTAGTTGGTTTTCATGCTTTGATTATGCCTCAGAAATACATAAATTTTACTTCTTAGTTTTACGCAGATAATAAAGATTATGGAGATATTTTTTTATTAAATAGATAAATTTAAATATTCTTTATATCTGAATAATAAATGGAACTAAAACCGCAGGATGCAAAACTTTTGAGTTATTTGTATCATCATGCTAGAGAACCTTCGACAAAGATAGCTAAAGCTTTACATTTGACTAGGGAACAAGTAGATTACAAAATAAAAAAATTTATGTCTGAAGGAGTAATTAAACGGTTTACAACTTTATTTGATTATAGTGCTCTAGGATATAGAAAACATTATGCTTTGCTTCTTAAATTTTCAAAACCAATTTATGCAAAAGATTTTTTTAATAAAGAAAGAAAAGATAAAAATCTGTTAGACATAGCATTTACTTCAAATAAATATGATCTTCTAATGGAAGTATTTTTCAAAAATGAAAAAGAATTCAGGGAATACTTGAATAAATTATTAGATGAACAAAAGGAAAGAATCTCCGATCATTTTATTTTTGATCCTTATTATTCTAAAATTTGGCCGTTGAAGTTCCTCAAGGGAGAAAAGGAACAAGGAGTTCCGTTCACAACTGAATCTAAAGAAATTTCTCTGGACAAACAGGAAATTGAAATTTTGAAAATGCTTGCGGAAGACGGGAGAGAAAGAATTGTTGAGATTGCCCATAAATTGAAAATGTCTCCTGAACTTGCTTTGTATAAAATAAAAAAACTCCATGAAAAAGATGTTGTTTTAAGTTCTGCAATAATTTTTGATATGGAGAAATTAGGATATTTTCTTTCAACGATTTTAATTAATATACAAAATCTTTCAAAAGAAAACGAGAAAAAAATGAAAGATTTTGCGGAAAAAAATGAACATGTTAGAAGTATTGTTTTATCAATGTCAAAACCAAATTGTTTTGTTCAATTATTTCATAAAGAGCACAAGAATTTCATAAAAACTATAGATGAATTAAAAGAATTATTCAAGAACGATTTTATTGATATAGAAGTTTTATTTGTGAAATATCCTGAAAAAGAGAAAATTAACACTTTGCCTTTTCTTTAGATATATCATTACTTTCTAGTAGTAACAAATAGTAGGTTTTATAAAGAAATTAACCTTCTATAATTTATGAAAAAAGGATTGAAAAAAGGGATTAGTAATGTTGGAAAAAGCTTAGCCATTTTAGCAACTCCGTTAATTATGGCAAATTGTAGTGGTAATTCTGATGGATTAAAATTTGTAGCTGGAGGCGTAACTGGTTTGGCGATTCATGAAGGATCCCATTATGCCGCTGGAAAAATGACTGGAATGGGCCCTGAATATGATGTTAGAGAACCTTTTCAAACTACTATGAATAATTATCATGACAAAAAAACTGGCGAAAAAGCATTTGTTTCTGGAGCAGGATTAGTGAGTCAGACAATTGCAACAGAAGTAGTTCTTAATTCTGAAGGCATTTCAAAAAACGATCCTTATACATTAGGACTTTTAACTTTTAATATTGGAAATAGTATAAAGAATGCAATTTTTCCTGATTTTTGGGGCGATGGGAACGGTGATGTTGATAATTTAGATGAAAACGGGATAGATAAAAAATTTGTTCAAGCTGCATTATTGGCCCATTCTGCAACTGCTATTTACAGATTATGGAATAATAATGAAAAGCTTAGGGAAAAAGTTACTAAGCCATGGAATCTTCTCTTCCGTTCAAAGGAAGATGGTTTAGAAGCGACTGTAAAATATAAGTTCTAGTAATTTAGCAATCTTTTTAAGCAGAATTCTACTCATTTTTTCAAGCGAGGGTGCCGGAGTGGTCAAACGGGCTGGACTTAAGATCCAGTAGCTTAGTGCTTACGCAGGTTCGAACCCTGTCCCTCGCATATATTCTTTGAAAACCAATAATCCATTTAAACTAGAAAATCTGCTTGGGAATATGAAACAATTGGAGTTAGATAAAAAAATTGCTGAAATACGAAAACAGATTGAGAAAAGTAACTTAGTTGATATGTGTGAAGAGATCTCATTACTTGGAGAAGCTACTACAATGAATCATAGGGATGCTAGCACACACTCAATATGGGAATACTCTGGGGAGAATATTCAAGTATTTTATGAAAATGGTAGATACCACTTCGGAAATGGGAAAGAACTAAAAGTAAGTTATGAAAATAAACTTGTTTTCCATGTTGTTGACAGTCAGGCATATAAAGATTTCGTAACAAACTGTCCATTTATAGAACTTAAGGATGGAGGCATAGTTCTAGAGTATCAAGCTGGACTTTGGGAACAAGAAATAAGAGAAGCATTGAAAGAAGTTTCAAATGCAGAACTAGATAGATATTCTAAGAATTTCGGCGTGTCTGTTGAATGAAAAAAGAATTTTATATTTTAATTGGAATCTTTCTTTTAATTTTCACATTGAATTATTCTTTTCTTGATGGATTGGTTGTTGATTTTTTTACTGATTCAGAATCAATTTATGTGAAAAGAGTTATTGACGGGGATACGATTGTTGCGGGAAATCAAACAATAAGAATGCTTGGAATGAATACTCCTGAAAAAGGTGAAAAGTATTATTCTGAAGCAAAGGAATTTTTAGAAAATAAGATTCTTGGAGAAAAGATTTCGTTGGTTTTTGGCAAGGAAAAAACTGACAGATATGGAAGAACCTTGGCTTATGTATTTCTTAATGGGAAAAATATTAATTTAGAACTTGTTGAAAATGGTTTTGCGAATTATTATTTTCCTTCTGGAAAAAACAAAAATTATTTGGATTTTAAAGATGCTTGGAATGAATGTATTGAAAAAGAAATTAATTTATGTGAGCCTTCTGAAAATAAATGCGGAGGTTGTGTTGTTTTAGAAGAATTGAATCTTGGTTCTCAAGAAATGATTTTTTACAATCAATGTGATTTTTCTTGTGATTTGACAAATTGGGAAATTAAAGATGAAGGAAGGAAAAAATTTGTTTTTCCTAAGTTTGTTTTGGATTCAAAAAAAGAAATTACTGTAAAAGTTAGTGAAGAAAAAGTTGAAAATACTAGGGTTTTGACTTGGGAAAGAAAAACTTATGTTTGGACGAAAACTGGGGACACTTTATTTTTAAGAGATTCTGATGGAAAATTGGTTCTTTGGAAAGGTTATTAAATAGTAAATATTCATGAAAATTATGGATTACGAAGAAAGAAATAAAAAATTTTACAGCGAAATAGAAACCTTCAAAACAGAGATTGAGGGGTTAGCAAAAATTTCTGATGAAGATAGAAACAGACTATATGGATTGGTTAATGAAACTGTCCAAAGACATGGGGAAAATCAAGAAATATTTAAAAAAGGAATAATTGCAGCTGGAGAATTGGCAAAAAGAGAATGGGAACTATCCCAAACACTTCAATCCATTTCTAAAAGATCTAAAGAGGTTTTGAATCAATTAGAAGGTGTTTTAGGAGTTGTAGAGCAAAAAACATCCAATAGACCTTTAAATTAACTTAACATCTATTTTTCTTCTGTTAAATCGTATGCTTCTTTTTCAAGTGGCCTATCCCTATATTCCATAAATGCTTGAGGAGTTGCAAGTGCTACAAGTCCAACTACTTTAGGAGTGTAAACCCATTCTGGCATACCCTTTCCTGTTTCTTTTAGAATAACCTGTCCAAGTGGGCTTGAAGAAGAATATTGATGTGTGTGAATTAATTCGTGAGAGATTGTTTTTTCCTTTACGTCTTTTTCTGCCGCAACTACATTCGTGATTGTCAAACCAACCGTTGTATCTGGAAGTTTTGCTATAGGACTTTGTTCTATTTTTTCAGCAGTAAAATAGGGTGTCCCATATTTTAATGATTTTTTTGTATCAAAATCATATCCTTCATTATTATACCAAGCCATTGCTGCAGCGCTTTCTGGAAGGAAATAAGATTCTAATCCTTTTTCCTTGCTCCATTCAACGTAAAGTGGGCCGTAATCCATTCCAATAGAATCGAGCATTCCTTTTCCTTGTGCGACGTTATTAGAAATTGAAGTTCCAACTGCATTTGTCAATTTGGCTGGCCATGCCTTGTCTAAATCTTGTGCAACCATACATTTTCCAACTCCTTGAATCATACCTCCGGCCATTGATTTATAGAAGCTTTTCCAGAAAGATTCTCCATTTTGAGCTCCACCAATGCCCCCAACTACACCTTGAAATAATCCATTAATTGCCACATTGTTCTTACATTCTTCTTCACTATATGCTTTTACTTGACTTGGATTTGAGAATAATATGGATCCAGCAATTGCAGTTCCCACTAATAGATTCTTAGGTTTCAGTAAATTTTTTAGTCTTTTCATCGTGAATTAGGGGTGACAAAATGACTTAAAAACCTTACTATTAGCCTAATCACATCTTCCTTTTATTTCAAAATACATAATGTCATCAGGATCCTCTTTTCCATCTTCTTCTCCTCTTACGTGCCCCCATTCGTGTTTCGCAACTTTATAAAAATTAGTTCCTTTTTCCCCTTCTATAGAGCAATCAACCCAATTTATTCCCTCTTTGAACACAATTTCATATCTTGTCCAATCTGTTTTGTATAAAAGAAGTGCTTCCTTTAAAGTATGGTTAATTATTTGAGAATAAACGGCAATAGAATTTTTCACCACAGTATCTGGGATTTCTCCAATGTATGCTTTGTTTTCTGAGTATTTGTTTTCTCTTGCAGGAATTCCCCATGATCTTCCGGCTTCGATAAATCCTTTTTTTTGCCATGGTTCTAATCCATCTAAGTTGATATCATAATCATTTTGAATTTCGCAAGAACTAAGAAGTATAGCTCCGATTAGTAGATGTTTGGGCTTCAATAATTTACCTAAATTTTTCATAAAAATACCACTATCAAAACTCTTAAAAAGCTTCTTATTTTGGAATATCTGTAGACTAGGTTGGCGGGTTAGCCCTCCGCTATTTGCAAACGGGCTTTAGGCAAACTGCAAGGAAGTCGGTGACAAGTGCGTTGAGAAAGTCTTTGGTTCAATGTTGACGTTTTGTCCGGTTTGATCTTGCATATGCGAACTGGGTCAGGCCTTGATCGGAGCAGCCCTAAACATTTGTTAAGGTGCTTATCGGGTAGCAGAATCGAGTTGTATTGAAGGTAGCTTTTTTTGTAAACTTTGAGCTGGCTTCTTGGTCTACGCTTAAAAAATGTTAAATTCATTAGATTACCTTTTCAAAAGCCCTAAAAAAAGAGTAGATAAATTCTTTGCTGATGTTTTTGAAAATGAATTTAGAGAGGATTTGAGACACATTGCACAATGGATTGCTAAATCTGAGAGGGAACCTGAATGTGCTCTTGAAAAAGAACTTTGGTTTAATCTATCTAGAAAAAAATACGGGGGAGAATATCCTCATGCGTACAGAGACTTGCCCCCCCATTTTAAAAAAGAGTATGAAGGAATTCGTGCTAGAGTTAATGGAATATTGTGGTTGGATTCTTTAGTAAGAAACAATAATCCTAGAAGCAAAACATATCTGCATGCTTATAGAAAGTTAAGAAGAGAGGTTGAAAAAATTTTATCAGATTAAATCAAACTTGCCTTGATTATTTTAACTTCTTCCAAAGGTCTGTCGCTTCCGTCTTTTGAAACTCCTGCGATTTTGTCAACAACTTTCATACTTTCTTCATCTACTTCTCCGAAAGTTGGGTGCTTACCGTCGAGAAAATTATTATCTACTAAATTTATGAAGAATTGGCTTCCGCCAGTGTTTGGACCTGCGTTTGCCATTGAAAGAGTTCCTCTGTCGTTTTTGTTTCCTCCGGCATGTGTGAATTCATCTTGAATGTTATATCCTGGTCCACCCATTCCTGTTCCTTGGGGATCCCCTCCTTGAACCATGAAACCAGAAATAACTCTGTGAAAAATTACTCCATCGTAGAATCCTTCTGAAACTAATTTTTCAAAATTCCCTGCAGTTATTGGCATGTCAGAATATAATTGGATTTTTATGTTTCCTTGATTCGTTTCCAATAAAACTGTTTTTCCTGCACTTGTATTTGTGTCCATTATGTAATAAACTCCTGCAAATAATACTAAAGCCGCAATTATAAAGATTACTGATTTGTTTTTCAAGAACTTTTTCATTACTAGAAATAAAAATTAAGATATTTAAATTTATTCCAAACATTAATAAATATGCAAAGAGTTTTTTGAATATGAAAAGGCAAAAGGTGAACCTATTATCTTCTTCGCCTAAGCGTAGTCAAAGAAGAGGTCAGTTTTATATTGTGACAACTATAATGATTGTTGCGATAATTGTTGGATTCGCTTCGCTTTCTAATTTTGCTCAAAAAAGAAGCACATTGAAATTTTTTTATGAAGGCGAGGAACTTGAACTTGAAGCAGGGAAAGTAATTGATTACGGTATTAGTACAACTACAACAGATGAGGAAATGAAAACCGTGATGGATGATTTTGCTAGAAATTATACTGAATATTCTGAAGCAGATAATTTTTATTTTTTATTTGGTGTTAAAGGAACTAGTCCTCCTGATATGGTAGATGTTAGATTTTTTATGTATCAAAAAACTGAGAAAAAAGATGTAACTCTTGATTTTGATTCAAATAGCTATCCAATTACTGCAGGGGATACTGGAACAATAAATCCTCTTCCTCCTGAATCGGATTTTGGTGAAGTAACTGATTGGATAAACCTCACAATTCCTGACTCTGAAGGAAATTTAACATTTAATTTTAAGATGGGAATTGGAAGTAATTTTTATTATGTTATAACAAAGGAAATTTGGGGAGATAGGTACCTTGAAACAAATGCGTAGAAGTTTGAGTAAGAAAGGGGTCAGTCCGATTATAGGATATATTTTGTTGATAAGTTTCGTTATAATAATTAGTATTATTGTTTACCAATGGGTTAAGACTTACGTTCCGCGAGAGGCGCTTGAATGCCCGGATGGGGTTTCGATTTTTGTAAAAGAGAAAGAAATTGATTGTGAGGCTCCTGGCCCTTATGAATATCTTAATTTGACTTTTAAAAATAATGGTAGGTTTAATATTTCTGGATATTTTATTCGTTATTCCAATAATCCCGAAATTCTAGCTACGAATAGTTTGTGGGAAAAAATTGAAGGGGGAATCGGGATGGCTGAAGGATGGGTTAGTTTTGGTGATCCGGAAAAAAAAGATAATTCATTGGGACCTGGAGAAGAGGAGCAAGATAATTTTACTTTTAGTTTAACAAACAAGATTTCTTTTGTTGAAATAATTCCTGTTCGATACGAGGAAATTGATAATAGACTTCGGCTTTCTAGTTGTAGTGATGCGAAGATAACTGAAGTTATTTGTAGTGGAGATTTAAATTGTGTTCCTGAATGTGATCTCCCTTATAATTGTGGAAAACTTGATGGATGTGGGGGAACTTGTCCTGATGTTGATGGGACTTGTTCGGATGCTGGGAAATCTTGTAGTGGAGGTTCATGTTCAGTCATATGTGGAGATGAATTAATTGGTGGTTCTGAACAATGTGATGGTTCTAATCTAGGAACTCCTGGAACTTGTGAAGGATTGGATTATGGTCCTGGAACATTAAGTTGTTCATCTTGTAATTTCGATACAAGTATGTGTACTGCTCCTGATTTGACTTTAAGTATAACAAATCCTGTAAGTTTTGGAAATGGTGCTAATTCAAATCAACTTACAATTGAGATTGCAATACTTAACAATAATGGAGTTGGAAACTATAAGGCGGATAATGTTTATGCTAACGCGACTACTGGAGATCCAACATCTGTTGATGAATATCCTCAAAAAGGACCATATAATCTTGTTGATGGAGGAACAGAACCAGCGATTACTTTTAGTTGGAAATACAATACTCCAGGAATATACACTCCAATAATAAAAGTGGATGCAGATAATAAAATTCCTGAAAAAGATGAAGGAAATAATGAAATTAGCTTAGGAACTATTGATTGTCAAAATTTGGATAATTGTTTTGTTGCTTAATAAAAATTTCAAAAATTAATTTTATTATGAGCAATTATTGTTAGTTTCAATAAAACCAGTATAGGCATCTATTCTAGGAATTAATTCTTCTTCTGGTAAATAAACTAAATAAAGAGGATTATATGATTCTGATTCTAAAACTTGTTTTTGATACAACTCAGTGTTTAAATTTTCTGTATGGCTTACATTTTCAAATATTCCTTTTGTGCCCAATCCATCTGAACATAAAAATCTATAATCTACTAATACATCTTCACTTAAGTGCATTATTCTATCTTTCTCATAATGAATTCCCTCAACATATCCTTTGTCTGCCAATACTTGATCAATAACCTCTCTTGCTTGCGCTTCTGTTGGAGAAACAAAAGAATCTGTTGCAACAATTCCCTCTAATCCATTATTATCTGAAGATATTGCTTGAGAAGAATTAGTTCCGGCTTGAATTGGAATTGAATCAGTTTCACAATAAGGGTTGTATTTATCTGGGCTTATATATTTCAAAAAATCCCCATTTACTATTGTATCAATGTAATTAATATAGTCTCCTTGATCGGGATCTGCCCCACAGAACGTTAGATAAAAATCTCCACTTAATCCATCTCCAAAAGATCTTAGAATTGCCGTTTCTGGAGCATCATTCTCTCCAGGATTAGGATCATCTGGAATGGGAACTGGGCTTGGGTCTGGGTAAGGGGGATAAATAGGATTCACTATTGGATTTCTTGGAGGTAATTGCGTTGGAACATTCCCTTTTTTAAAAATATCACAACCCCCCAAAGCGATACTTCCAGCCAAAGCTGCTACAATTCCTGCGTTTCTTAATTTCTTTTTGATTGTCATGTACTTGTAAGCAGAGGTAACCATTTTTAAAGGTTTTTATTTGGGTTTTTAAAAAATATTTATAAACCTCAATTGATTGTTAGTAAAATGAAAAGGGGTAAGAGCCATAAAAGACATGGTCGACGTAAAGGATTGTCTCCAGTTATTGCGACTGTTCTTCTTATAGGAATTGTCGTCGTTGCAGGATTAATAGTTTTTACTTGGTTTAGAGGATTCACTCAAGAAGCGGTTACAAAGTTCGACCAAAATGCACAATTAGTTTGTAACGAAATTGAATTTAAAGCGAGTCTTTCTGGAAATGTCTTGTCAATTACTAATTTGGGAAACGTTCCAATTTACGGGTTCATGCTTAAATATGGAGATGAAGGGGGTTTCCAAACAAGTGATATCAAAGAACTAGCCCCAACTACTTGGCCCAAAAATGGATTAAATCTTAATGGAGTTTTCTCTGGAGATGTAGGTTTCGATGAAACAGATTATGATGACGTTACAATCATTCCTATTTTAAGAGGTTCTTCTCAAAGGGGTGGCGAAGCTTCTTTTGTATGTGATGAAGCACAGCACGGAATCCGACCTTTTTAAAATGAAAAACAAAAAAGCGATGTCTGGACTTGTTGTTAGTATGATAATGATGGGGATGGCCATACTTGCTGTTATTTTGGTTTGGGGTGTTGTAAAAAATTTGATAACTGAAAAAACTGAAAGTAGTTCTGCCTGTTTTGGGATTCTTGACAAAGTAAATATTGAAGGTAGATATACTTGTTTTTACAGCATGGGTTCTGAGAATACTACAAGATTTCAAATAAGCATCGGAGATATTGATGTTGAGGGAGTGTTGGTTTCAATCACTGGGGCTGGAGGATCAAAAACTTTTACTTTAACAAATGAATCAAAAACAATTCCTGATCTGAAAACTTATCCTGATGGTGGAGACACAATAAATCTTCCTCAAAAAAACGGAGGAACAACTTACGAATTTGTTTGGCCGTCTTCTGATCCAATTCCAGATTTAATAAAAATTGCTCCAATCATAAATGGGAAGCAATGTGAAATTTCTGATACTTTAGCGGGAATCGATAATTGTAGTCTTTTATTATAAATTGCATTAATTATTTAAACAAAATCTTTCTTAATTTATTATGAGTAAAAGAGGTTTTTCTAGGAAGGGTCAGATTTGGGTTGAGACTGTAATTTATACTCTAATTGCATTAACCATGATTGGAGCAGTTATGGCTTTTGTAGTTCCGCGAGTTCAAGAAATCCAGGATCAAGCAGTAATAGAACAGAGTATTGATGTTATGGAAAATATTAATGAAATAATTGTTTCAACAGTTCAAGGAGGTACTGGAAATAGAAGAATTATGGATGTTGAAATAAAAAGGGGAACATTGAAAATTAACGGAACACATGATATTGTTTCTTTTGAAATAGAGGCAGATTATACTTATAGCGAACCTGGACAAATTGTTCGTGTTGGGGGAGTTAACGTTGAAACAAAAGATATTGGGAATACAAACCTGATTGTCTTAATTGGAAACTATAGTAAATATAATTTAACCTTTGGGGGAATTGACACTCTTGGAACAATCACTCAGAGCCCAACGCCTTATTCTGTATCCATATCAAATAAAGGTGGAGATGGTGCTACTCCTGAAAAAATAAATGTTGATTTCAAAATAACTGGATAATGGCAAGTGTAATTCAAACTTATCAAAGAATTGAAGTTAATTTAAATCCGCAAATTCCGCCATTAAAAAAAGTTCAGGACAAAACAAAAATTAATGTTAGATATGCTTTGATGGCTCCTTTCTCATTTGCGCATATTTATTGGGACCCAAAAACTTCTGAACTTCTTTATGACGTTGAAGAACCAGTTCTAGATGAAAATGAAATGAAATACAAGGATGAATTAATTAACGCTATGGAAAATATGATAAATTTTGATGTAATAGTTGAAAAAAATAAAAAGCTTCTTGCAGAGTACATTGATAGAATGTACAAAATTTTGGCTATAGAATTGGGAATAAATCTTTCTTATGAAAGTTACAAAAAAATTTATTATTATCTGATTAGAGATTTTATGGGATTTAACGAAACTGATCCTTTGTTAAAAGATTATTTTGTTGAAGATATTGAATGTAATGGTGTTGAAACTCCAATCTATATAGTTCACAGAGTTTTTAGAAATATTAAGACAAATGTTGTTTTCCAGGATTTGGATACGCTTTCAAGTTTTGTTGAAAAATTAGCTCAGAAAACTGGGAAGTATATTTCTTATGCTAATCCGATTCTTGATGGAACCTTGCCTGATGGAAGCAGAGTTAATGCTACTTATACAAAAGACATTACATCTAGGGGACCAACATTTACAATAAGAAAATTCACAAAAACTCCTTGGACTCCCCCTCAATTAGTTGGATTTAATACTGTAAGTCCAGAAATGCTTGCTTATCTTTGGATGTTAATTGAACACAAATTGAATATTTTGATTTGCGGGGGAACTGCTTCTGGAAAAACAACTTTGCTTAATGCTATTGCGTTCTTTATTCCTCCCGAGGCAAGAGTTGTAAGTATTGAGGATACTCGTGAACTTAATTTACCTAGAGAGAACTGGCTTCCGAGTGTGGCAAGATCATCTACAGGAAAGGGGGGTACTGGAGAAATTGATTTATTCACTTTGTTGAGAAGTTCTTTTAGACAGAATCCAGATTATGTTATTGTTGGAGAAGTTAGAGGTAAGGAGGCTTTCGTTTTATTTCAGGGCATGGCTTCAGGACATTCCTCCATAAGTACAATGCACGCAGATTCTGTTGACACGGTTATTAAAAGATTAGAGACACCTCCAATCGATTTGCCTCCAACTTTATTAAATGTTTTAGATTGCATTACTATTATGACTCATGCAACTGTAAACAAACAAGAAACTAGAAAATTAAGAGAAATTGTAGAAATAATAAATATTCATTCAAATGGAGTTGCGATTACAAATACTCCTTTTATGTGGAATGCTGCAGACGATACTTTTTATTTTAAAAAAAATAGTAAGATTTTTGAAAAAATTTCAAGAACCAGCGGATTAACTCTCGATGAAATTAATTTAGAATTCAGACGAAGAGTTCAATTAATTTACAAAGCGCA
>CAZJVQ010000004.1:27203-29008 GCA_964549605.1 Candidatus Woesearchaeota archaeon
GAAGGAATGGCAGATTTTCAAGAGTTGGTTAATGAATATTATAAAAAACCATTAGAAGTTCTTAGAAAATTTAATATAGAATAATCAAAATATTTTAATAAGATGAATTCTTTTTTCTAAAATGATTAAAGAGTGGATTAAGAAAGTATCTAATTTTTTCGATGAATCTGGATTGACTGATTTGGAAAAAGATACTTTGAAAAGACTAAAAAAAGGTGGGGAGGTTGTTTCTGAGCAAAAGACTAAAAAAGCTAGCGTATATGTTCAGATGTCTAATCAAATTTTTTCAAAAATTTCTTTGAGATTATTGGGAAAAGAAATGTTCAAAAATCTTCCAAAAGATTTGATAAAGGCGAATATGGATTTTCTTCCAAAGAGTTATGTTTCAGTAATTATCTCAACTACAATTCTTTCTGTTTTTGTTGCTTTCCTTTTATTTATTTTCTTCTTATTTTTTAATATAGGTGTTGATCTTCCAATAATTACTTTTTCTACAGATGGATTTCTTTCAAGATTCCTTAAAACATCTTGGCTTTTGTTCGTAATTCCGCTTGCTTCATTTTTATTTATGTATTCTTATCCTAGTTTGGAAAAAGATGCTGTTAAAAGAAAGATCAATTTAGAATTGCCTTTTGCAACAATTCATATGTCCGCAATTTCTGGATCTTTAATTGATCCAACAAAAATATTTAGTATTATTGTTTCCACAAAAGAGTATCCTTACATTGAAAAGGAATTTGTTAAGTTGATGAATAGTATAAATGTTTTGGGTCATGATTTAGTTAGCGCGTTAAGAACTAGTGCCGTTAATACTTCCAGTAAAAATCTTTCAGATATCTTCAATGGTTTAGCTACAACAATACATTCTGGGGGAAGCCTTCCAAACTTTTTTGAAGAAAGGGCTAAAAGTTTACTTTTTGAATATAATCTTGAAAAAGGTAAGAATACGAAAATGGCTGAAACTTTTATGGATATTTATATTAGTGTAGTTATTGCTGCTCCAATGATTTTAATGCTCTTGCTTATGATGATGAAAATAAGTGGGCTGGGAATTCCGTTAAGTACTGGAGCAATAACATTAATCATGGTTACAGGAGTATCATTTATTAATTTGGTTTTCCTAACATTTTTACACTTAAAACAACCAACCATTTAAAATGCAATTAAAAGGAATGCACGTTTCAGGAATTTTGGCGGGACTAATAATTGTATCTCTATCTTTGTTTTTTATTGGAAGTAGATTTTTCTTTTTACTTATTGGAATTGGGGTGTTGTTTGTTGTTTCTCCATTCATGGTTACTTTAATGGGCCAATCAAGAACAGATGCTGAAAAAGAAGCTATGTTCATTGAATTTTCGAGAAATTTAGTTGAGAGTGTTAAAGCTGGGACTCCGATAAGTAAGAGTATTGTAAATGTTAAAGATAAACCTTATGGAGTTTTGAGTGGGAACATTAACAAATTAGCGAACCAGATTTATTTGGGAGTTCCTCTTGGAGTTGCTTTAAATATTTTCTCAAGAGATGTTCAAAATAAAACTGTTTCTAGAACCTTGACTTTAATTGGGCAAGCTGAAAAATCTGGAGGAGACATTGGACAAATTCTTGAATCTGTTGCAGAAGCTGTAAGTACTGCTGACAAATTAAAAAAGGAAAGGAAGGCTTTGATTTCAACTTTGGTTGTTCAGGGTTATATTATTTTCTTTGTTTTCATGATAATTATTTTAGTTATGCAGTTCAAAATTATTCCTTTGATTTCTGTAATTGAAGTTGGAGGAGGTTCGGGGGCTTCATCTGGATTGGGCCTT
>CAZJVQ010000005.1:0-21796 GCA_964549605.1 Candidatus Woesearchaeota archaeon
TTGGTGTTGCAGCTAAATCATTAATAAAATGAAGTTCTCCATCCCCAATTAAACCCGCAACGATTGAAAGCCTTGCTCTATCATTATCTGCACTCCTCATTACTATACCAACTCCTGCAGCTGGATTATTAGAAGGATTATGTAAAGTCAAAATATCAACAGTATCATCTGTTGAAACAGTATCAATTTGTAAATGAGTTTGAGGTGAATTTGTACCAATACCCACAAAGTCACCAATATTAGTTAATGTAACATTTCCTGGTGTTCTATTCCATGCGGTAGAATTTTGAATTCCAATGTTAGTTAATTGACTTCCATCTCCAAAGAAGAAACTCGAAGTGATATTTCCTGTAACATTCAAATCTCCAGTGACTAACAAATCCCCAGTAATTTGAATGATACCATTGACTATATTATCTATGATCTCTCCGAAAGCAAAGGTTATTTTTTCTCCTAGTGTAAGATCTCCTTCAACAATAAAATTTTCTAATACTGTAACATTTTGTTCTTCTATATTCACAGATGTTATATTAAAAACTTCTAACTTCTGCCCACAAATTGTTCCATCACTTCTTATTTCTGCCCCACCATTTGCACATAGCCCATTGAAATTAAAGTTTCCAATAAAAGAATTAGGATTTTTTAATTGAGGTAGATTATTATTTCCATTAATTAAATTTGGTGATTCTGCTGAAATCATAAAGGAAAAAGTGGCCACTAAGAAAATAGAGATCAATAATAGAATTATCTTTTTACCCAATTTAAAGGATTCATTCTCGATGGCTGTTGCATTGGTAGAGAAGAACCTCCCCCTTTCATTTCCGAGATATGCACATGCTCCCTTAATGTTTTTCTTTCCATTCCATTCCATGCTCTTCTATAAGTTGAGTGAACTGTATCTTGAATTGTTCTTAAAACAATCATGAACCTTTTTAATTTCCCCTTGATTATCTGTTCTTTTATTTTGTGCATTTCAATTTCAATTCTGTCTTCCATTTCTGCAACTATATCTTCTTCTATTAATTCTTCATCTAAATCTTTTCCCAAAACTTCTTGAGCATATTTCTTTAGTTTAATCTTATTTTCTATTCTCTCTTCTAGAATTTTTTGACAGTCTTCAAAGGTTGGGTATTGGAAAATCTTTTCGTACTCCATAAAAATTGTATCTGATAAATCAGTTGCAAAGTCTTCCATCTTTTGTAATATTGTTTCATCGTCATAATGTGAAAGCAAAGTATTTTTATTAATGTACCAAGAAATAACATTAAGTATCAAATGAATTCCATACTCACTTAAAATAACCATCTCATTATCCATAGGTTCTGCCCAAAACTTTTTCCCATTCTCTTTTTTTATAATACGGCCCCTCAATAAATTCTCAATCCTTTCCATCTCTTCACTAAGATCAAGCTGCTCCTTGATCATTCCCTTCTCTTGATTTTGCATATAATAATCTTGTTGAGACTGAGTTGATTGCCCTGTTTGTAATTTATCTTGTAAGGACTTTATAGTTTTCTCTTGAGCATCTACATAATCCAATTCTTCTTTTGTTAAAGTCATTTTCTAAATATTATTTTAATTAAAGACTCGATCCATTCCACCAAAAACACTTCCAATTTGTTTCTCTTTTTTAACTGAACTTCTTGCTCTAGATGTTTTTTTCTTTGCAGCTTTTCTTACAGGTGATCTCTTTACAGGTACTCTTTGTCTTTGTGGACTTTGTCTTTGTGGGGTAACTAAAAACTTACCTGTGGATTTAGCTGCACCTGCAACTCTCTCTGAAAAACTTGGTCTGTTAGCTTGTTGAACAGCTAGTCTCTTTCCTTGATCTTTTGCTTGTATTAAAGCTTCCTCTCTAAAAGCATCTCTTCTAACTTTCAGATTATCCGCTTCGACTTCTCTTTTAAAGTCGAGACTTGATTTTTTCTTTAAACGATTCTCTTCCAATCTTTTTTTTAAACCTTCAAATACCATATATTTATACTCCTATAATTTAATTTTTGGGAATTTTAATTTTGAAAATTGTATCTCTTCGATTTCAGTTCCAGTGCTTAATCTTCTTCCTCTTTTCTCTATGAAAGTTAAAGGAGTTTTTCCTTTTCTAAAACCCTCTAGAGAAAATGAAGGAGTCTTAAATCTTCCTGCCCTTTGCTGAACTAATTTGAATGTTGCAGCAAGAGTTGAAGAAACTCTTTGACGTCCAAACGAAAATGCTTTTTCAAATGAAAGTCCAGATGCTACTGGAATAAACTTTCCTTGCCTTCTAACTTCAACTCCAAATGTTGCTTCAGATTTTCTTTGTTTTGGTTTCAACAATTTAAACACAGGGGGAGGAGTTATTGGGGGCGCAGTTGGAATCTTAATTATTGGAGATTCAATTCCTCTTCCTCTAGAAAATCTTTGTAGAGAAGGTTGTCTTTGAAATGATGGTTGAGCTTGTGCAGGAGCTTGACGTAATCCTGATCTTTGTACTTCTCTTTCAACAACATCTGAAATTTCTTTTAATGAAGATATTTGTTTTGGAGCTTGAGCTGATCTTCCTCTAGATCTTACTCTGCTTAAAGGAGAAACATCTTGGGATTGGATAATTAATTCTCTTTGTGTTGGAGGTTTTATTTTTTGGAGAGGTAATTCTTTTTGAGTAACTTCAATTTGTTGAGATGGTTTAACTTCACTTACTTGCACTGGCCTTAATCCTTTTGGAATTTTTGAAACTGTTGATTGAGAAGCAATGTTTAATGTTTCTTCTAATGCTTTAACATCAAGAATATTTGGAGCTGTTTGTTGTCTTGTTCTTTTTGTTAATCCTTTAAGGCCAAATCCTTTAACTCTTGAGATATCAAATTCTATAGGTCCCGCAGGAACTTCAAACAATTCTTTACTTTGTCCTTGAAGTCTTTTTATTCTTCCAGAAATTAGTGCAACATCAATATCCCCTTTAGTTGAAAACGCTGCGGTGGATCCACTTATTTTTTTAACTCTCTTCCCTCTTGAAATTGAGGCTCCAATAAAATCTCTGAAGATTAAATCAGGTCTTTTTATTTCAACTCCTCTTGGAGTTATAACTCTATTAATTATTCTTGGTCCTTTTGAAATTAAGATTTCTCCTTCAGATATTTGAACGTTCACACGAGTATCTCTTGAAACTTTTACCACACCTAAATCTTCTGTTTGTCTAACTATTCCTCTTCTTGACTTACTTATTTGTCTTCCAATGAATTCAGATTCTTGTTTTAAATTACCAAGTCGAGTTTTCTTGCTTACGGTTCCAGTAACAAATGTTCCTTCTCCTTTTGATAGACCTCTTGCAGCTATTAATCTTTCTTCATTAACAAGAGCAAGGATATCTGTTTGAACAAATCCTTTCTCAATTCTTTGTTCAGCTCCAATTAATTTTACTCTTGAAACAGATCCAGTAACTCCAAGATTTAAAGGAGTAGCAAAAAGAATAGCTTGAGCAAAAAGGTTTACACCTTCCCTCTCCTTTTTAAGTTCTTCTTTTCTTTCAAAAGGCAATTCCTTAAAACCTTTTCGTTGCCTCTCTCCTTCAAAAACAAATGTTCTTACATTTGAAAATACAGGATTGGATTCAATTCCTCTTTCAAGTCTTTGACTTGCTCCTGAGATTGATTCATCTAAACTTTTTGATACAGAAGGTTTTCTTTCTGAAGCTTGTAATCGTTTTGGAGATTCTCTAAATTGTTTCTTTTCTTTTTCTGTTGCCTTTCTAATAGCTTTACCAAACTCATCAACAACAAATACTTCTGTAACTGGAACATCTCTTCTAGTTCCCTTTGGCCTGAAAACATCTACTTGTCTTTCTTGTAAAAAAACTTCACGTTGCCTTTCACTTCTTGGAAGAGATTGTCTCGACACAGTTTCTCTTTGTGTTGGTTTTTTTGTTTTTGAAATAATTCTTTTTTGCCTTTCCCTAAATTGAGATTGATCTATAAATTGTCTTTGTTGTTTTTGTTTTGCAAGAAATCTTTGTTGAGAAGAAAGTCTAAGACTTGGTGATGTTGATGCAACTGGTTCTCCAGAAGTAGTTACTAAAACAGTTTCTCCAGTAGCTAATGTTTGAGGAGCAGTCGATGGACTTGATGATCCACCTCCCCCTCCGCTTGTTCTTCTGGGGCGAGAAGAAGTCTCTTCAACACTAGCCACACTTTCTAATCCTTCACGAGATGCAGGTGAATCACTTTGGAATTCTGATTCTTTAGTATGAGTCATTTATTATCAATCCCTCTTTTATTCCTGTTACATTGTAACAGCTTCAAATTACAAAGTAAGCAACTTTAAAAATATATGTTTTGTTATATATTTTAGATGAAAGATATAGGTGCAGAAGGTTCGATTAGCGAATGGAATGAAGGTAATTTAAAAAGTGTAAGGCTCCATGAATCTCAAACAATAATCAATTATGCTAAGATGGATTTGTTAGGTAGATCGGAGGGGGGAGGATTCAATTATTCATTATGGATTTCAGGTATAGAAGCTTTGTATGGGGAAGGTCAAAGTAAATATTCTGATAAGGAAATTAAAGAGATAGAAAAGATTAGAAATCTTATAAGACATTATTTAGAATACAACCCAGTGTTTAGTTTTGTTGTTGAGGAATCAATCTATTCGACAAGAGAAAAATTTGTTTTAGATAAAGAGAACTGGGAAAAGTTAAGAAAGATTGTTGAGTTGTTTGAAAAGTATATAAAAAAATATAATGATGTTCATGGTTTATCCACAAGAAATCAAACTGGTGGTGACTTATTCTAATGCAGGTACTAAAAAAAAAAGGATACTGGATTGATCCATTAGTGAAAGCACAATTAGATCAAGTTAGAAAAAGAGTTCTTAAAAAAGATAGAGATTTTGTTGCAGTTATCGATGGTGAAGAAGGCTCTGGAAAATCAGTATTAGCTCAACAAATTGCTAAATATTTAGATCCTAACTTCAGTTTAGATAATATAACTTTCAATGCAGATCAGTTTCTTAAATTAATCAAAGATGAGAAAACAAAAAAAGGTACTTGTATTATTTTAGATGAAGCTTTCTCTGCTGCAAATAGTAGATCTTCATTAACTGAAGTTAATAAATCTATGATTGGAGTAGCAACGGAAATGAGACAGAAGAATTTGTTTATACTTATGTGCATCCCTTCATTCTTTGATTTAGATAAGTACTTTGCGTTGTGGAGATGTAAGACTTTGATTCATGTTTATATTTCCAATGATGAAGACAGAAGATATATTATCTTTAATAAAGACAGAAAGAAAATGTTATACTTGACAGGAAAGAAAACTTATTCTTATGCGAAGCCACGAGCTGCACATATCCCTTTTACATTTCCAAATCATTACACCGTCGATGAAACAGAGTATAGATTCAATAAAGCAGAGGCATTCAGGAAGAGAGTGGTCTCACACCAAGCTAGGATCTGGTTAGGGCAACGTAACTCCTACATAAAATACTGTTCCAAATATTTAGGAAAGACTCAAGAACAAATTGCTAATGTTCCAGAAGAGTTTGGGGCAAGACCTCTAAGTCAGGACACAGTTCATTTAGTTTTGAAGGATTTTGAGAGCAATGAGCAATAGGGGTGTCGATATTGGGGTTTTCTTACGATATATACGAAGTATTATATATTGACCTTTACTTTTAAAATTAAATTGGCCCAACCTAAATGAAAGAGTATTTATTGATAGGTCCCAACCCTCACTTTCTTTTACATAGCATCAAATAGTTATTCGGTACACAGGGAATGTATTATTAGTTAAGTTTAAAAGGAATTCATTACCAATTCACACATGGAACAGAAGAAATTTTTAAGTTGGGTTACGAGAAATCCTTTCTTCTATATGATGTTATTTCTTTGGATGATTATAAGTTCATATAATGTGGTGAATAACTGGCTCTTCATTTCTGAAGGATACTTTCAATGGGTGCTGTTTGTTTCTCTTATATTTGGTTTCTTCTTAAAGACACTTATATTATTGGTATTGTTTTCATTCCTTTTCAAAGCATTACATCCGCAGCAAAAAACTGGATGAATAATTCAGAGAGTATCTGATAAAGTATCCTGGACATAATATAAAATATCATTTGCTAAACTCCTGGGAACTTTTTGTTTCTGACAGACTGAAATATTGTGCATTTTGAAATCACTTTTTGCCCCTCTCCCAAAAGGTACGAGCTCTTTAAATTGGATATCTTGGGCATTTGTGAAGATGTTTGTTGGTTTTGCTCCTGGAAATCCATAAGATCCCATTGTTAAAGTTTTTTCAACCGCATTATGTTGCTTTAACCATTCAACAAAAAAAGGATAATGCCTTAATCTTCCCCGGGGATTCTCTATAAAAAATATATCTGGATTTATTTCATGAATTACTGCAAGGGACTTTTTCAAAATTTCAATATGTTCCATGGACTTTTCAGTTTTTGGAGATCCATCTTTATTCCAATGAAAGTCTCCAGAAGCATAACTCCAAATATCACATGGGGGAGATGCCCAAAGCATGTGCACCTTTTCAAAGGGGATTTCAAATGTTTTAAGTTCGAGTATGTTTTTTCTGAGATCTGGCTCACAGATTCCTTTCCGTTTCCTAATGTCTGTTTTCCATGTGTCAAATCCCGCTTCCTTGAATGTGCGCGTAACAATCCCAAATCCGCAGAATAACTCAACAAAATTTCTTTCCATCGTGGTTTTATTTTGTTCGTACAATCTTGCTTGTCGGAACCTTTGAAGCCTTCTTTTTTATTTGTTTATCTCTGTGATCAACACGATTGATTTTTTCCATGATTTTCTCCATTTTCTCTCTTGGTAAATTACACGATTTTATGAGCTTCAAAGGATCAGGCAAAGTCCAGATGTGAATCGTGTTTTTCTTTCCATACTTTGTGGCCACTCCTTCAATAATTATCTTCCCTCTCTTTCTAGAATAATATAATTTTCTGATATTCATTATGGCCTCATGTCCTCTTCATCAGAAATATATTCTTGATCACATTTCTCACAAGTAAAAAGGGCTTTTCTTACTTGAGTAATTCCTCCCCCACATCTTAAACAAGATCTCCAAGTATCATCATCACTTATATCTAAAACCCCTTCAGGTATTTGGTTCATTTCTTTCCCCTTAAAATAAATAATGCGTTGTTTGATGGGCTTGGATATCTCTTCCCACCAATTGCATCAATCCATCTAACTCGGCCAACAGATCTTAATTCTGCTCCTGCTTCTAAAAGCATATTCACATAAGATTGAACTGGTAAAATCAAAACAGAAGTTTTTCCCTTCTTTTGTTCTTCAATAGCTTTTCTTACAAATGTTGTTGGGCCATGATCATTTATAGAATCTTGTTTTCTAAAAGGTGGGTTCACCCAGTTAACAGTTCCCCAATCAATTTCTATTCCATCTCTCTTGAAAGGATATGGGCAAGGATCAAAATTAAATTTAAATTCTTTATTTAAAGGTTCATAAATTTCTTTTGGAATTAACCAAAATCTGCTATCAACCATTTTTCTTAACTCTCACTTTTTGATGTTTATTTAATGCTATTACTAGGAAGGTTATTGAGATGATCAAAGGGATTATTGAATAGGCCCTATTGACTCCATAGGGGGCCACTACAAGCATGATCATAAAGAATAACATATACAACCCTGCAAGAAAACCATAGAAGGATTTCATTAATATTGAAAATATCACGGCTATCTCCATGATGTAATCTTCATATTTATTCATAGCTTATTGACACTCCCTCTGAATCAAAATAAATTCTAGGATAAGTATATCCTACAAAACTTAAACTTCCCGTAGCTTTTTCTCCAGACATTGCTTCATACATTTTTGAAGCATAGACTAAAGGATCCTTTGAACATTGATTAACTACAAATCGCTCATAGTAAAATCCTCCAACAAATGACAAAAAAATAATCGAAAGTATTACAAGAATTAAAGCTATAGCTAGTATAATTTTATCTCGGTTGTTTGACATTTTATTTTTGATCTTTACTCTGTTTATTTTTCAATCTTTCGAGTAGTTTACCAAGAGGTCTTTTATCTCCCTTAGCACTAGCGCCTGATCTTCCATGGCTATTGCTTTTCTTTCTTCCATCACTAGAATCTGTTGACGGAAATAACTCTTGTCCTGAAGGTTTATTTGATCCCTTAGGATTGCGTTCTCTCGAACTATCTGATCTATGTCTTCTTTGGAAAGTTGCATATTTTCTTCCGAGCCTTTCTGATTCGTGTTCTCCTTTTTTGGAGGCATCATGATTTTCATCGTATTCTTTTATTAATTTTTTAAGGGTAAGTTTATCAAAATATTTGAGAGCAAAATAAACTATCATACAACAAGCAATAAATAAAAAAATAAGGGGAACTAATATCATCCTAAACCAACAACTCCTGACGTACTTTTCAAATTAGACAAAGCTGTTAAAAGTTCTTTTGTTCCTTCGTTGACTTCCACGGCCGTTTTTACAGATTCCCCAACTATTGCAGCCGTCTCCGCAATCTTATCAAACATAAACCAAGCCCCAATCAACATTATTACTAAAAATATTGATCCCATCACCATAGTCCCGTATTTTTCCATAAACCCTATTTTCCTGTATCGATCTTGAATATTTTTTCTAACTGCAACGTGCATATATCTCATATCTCTATCGATTGGCTCAATGTCGAGCATTCCCATTTTTGCATCAAGATCTCCAAGAAGAAAATTGTACCAATAACCATCTTGACCAACAGCAAACCAGTATTCATTTTTATCCATCTTTCTACCGTAGGCACTTCTGAAAAGTCTCTTTTTGAGTAAATACATCAGCTCCTCTCCCCCATCTCCTAGTTTAACAAACCTAGCTCTATCAGTATAAGATCTTCGATAACCTTGACCTGCAATATTTTCAAAAACTACTATTTTTTTATTGTAGATCCTGGACATATAATATAAAAAACCTGCAAATCCTATTACAGCTAAAAATATAATTCCCAATAAAATTATTGTAAACCAAAATACCCATCCAGATCCAAATCCCCAACCTGTCAATTCAACATTTGTGCCTAATATATTAACCAATTTATTAACCTCATTTTTTGCTTTTATCTTCTTTTAAAATTTCCTGAACATAAAAAGGACAAATATATGCGAACATTAAAATAAAAATATTAACTATCAATAAATTCCAACCCCCAAACACCCAAGAAAATTTTAAAATAAGAAGTATCATTAACGATAAACTTATTCCTAAAACTATTTTATTCGCCATCTTATATCTTCAAAAATTTCTTATTTAATTCTGTAATCTGTTTTCTCCATAAAAAATATTTGAAAATATCTGAGATAATTAATGCGATTAATAAAACTAAGGATAATTTTTTTAATAAAATAACAGTATTAAATATTAAAGGATCATCTGAAAGAATGTAGTACAAAAAGGCTAATAAGAAAGCGTATGCAAGGAAAGCTAAAACAAAAATTACATATTTGACAGAAGAATAATTTGTGTCATCAGAATATTTTTTATCCAATAAAAGATATTCAACTCTATCAAGTTGTTTCAATTTCCAGAAAGCTTTATTCCCAGCTTTTGATTTCTTTCTTCCAAAAAAATCTTTAATCAAATTAACAACCTCATTTCTATATTGTATTGCATTTTTCTTTTTTATAGTTTGTTATCCTTGTTTTTTCTCGAAAGTAACGCCCTCTTCTGCAACGAAATCTTGTCTTAGATGGCCAAACCTTTCAGCAAATTTTGCACTATTCAAAACATCTCTCCTTTCTTTAATTATTGATTCTGGGGATGGTTTACCTTTACAGGATTTAAAACTAATTATGATATCGATTCCAATTTCTCTTGCAACCTTTGTCAAATAAACCCAAGACTGAAAAGAATCTTTAGTGTTCTTCAATCGATCATCCCCTTCCAGAACTTTTTCAATCGAATCTATTAAAGTCATTTTTGATCAAGAAAATCTTTTAATTTTTTGATCTCTTCTTTTGTAAAGGCCATAAACATTTTTTTACCAGTATAATTATTAATTTGAAATATTGAAGTCATTCCATCAGAATAAGATTTAAATTCAGTTGTGAAATTTTTATCTTTAAGTTTTAATTTTTTCATGTTTTCTTATTCCATCCAACAGATTTTTTAAAAAATTCAAAAACTTCTTTATTATTAATTTCAAATCCCTTTCCTTTCAAATGTTCCAGAGCAAAAACCATAACTCCCTCAGCTATCATAAAATCTCTTTGTGTTTTCAGTTGAAGATTTGAATATGAAAAAGAATATTCTTTTGCTGTTTTTCCAGTATAATCCATCCCAACATTATGGAAAAATAAATGCAGCTCTTTCAATTTTTCTATGATTTTTTTTTCAGTTTTCATTTTTGATTATAAACCCCTTGGCTTACAGCAAGGCCAAGGGGAGGAGATGAAAAACGGTTGATCGGTTTTTCAAATGTTACTTTGAGCAACTATGATATTTGATCTAATTTAAATTTCCAAAAGTAAACTCTATAATTTATGTAAGTCTTTTTTTGTTTACATTTTTTTCTATTTACTTCATTATATTTGAACATTGTATTAAGTGCCTTTCTCACTGCCTCACTATTTAAATTTAAAATTCCACAAATCTCTTTTGCTTGCATCCATCTTTTTTCTTTCCCTAAAACTTTTAAAATTTGAGCTTGACTCATGTTCTCTTTCCCTTTTTATGTTTTTTACAGAATCCCAATCTTTGTTTAGCTTCTTCAGTAGGAACTATTTCAACAGTATCTCTGTCATCTAACATTTCTTTGTATTCTTTTTCTTCATTTTCTTCATTTTCCAATAACCCTTTAATCAATAATTTAAGAACACGCCCATATTTTTTAATTCCAATATAAGATTCTTTTCTATCCACTGTTAGTTCCCCTTTCATTTAGTTTACGAAATTTATTCATCTTGATACTTCTCCAAATCTTTATCTTCTTCAACATTACAAACTAATTCTGCCCTAACAACATACATACTTTTATCCCAGCAATTCTCAACTTTTTTTACTGCTTCTGAAATATTTTCTGCAAAAACAAATTGTTCATAACTCTTTTTATATTCAATATTTTCTTTTTCCTGAATAGCTATTTTAAATACTTTTTTCATTTTTAACCTCCATTCTTTTTATCTCCCTAAGGCGTTCTCTGTTTTATTTTCAAGTGATGTTTCTTCTATTGTAAAATCTAATTCGATTCTGTCTGCATCATCCAACAATTTTCTTTTGTGATCTCTATCAAAAGTTGATTTATTTTCTAAAATAAATCTTAGTGCTTCAAAGTTCCAGTTTATTTTTGCTTCTATTTCTTTTTTCATATCTCAATTCCCTGATCTTCAATAAATTGAGTAACTCTATCAAAGTAATCTTTATTTGTAAATGAAATAAATCTTTTATTTCCGCCTGCTCTTCCTTTATTTTCGTACTCTGATTTTATGATCCCAAACTCTTCAAAAAGATCTACAATTTGCAAAACCCTTCTAGGTGTGTATCTATTGAAATGTTTGAATAATTCTTTTGAAGGAATTTTGTTTGGCCATGGAGCAATCTTTTTGATCAGTAACAAAGATTTTTTATGAACCTCTGGAAGTGTATTGAAAAATTCTCGCCAGTCCTCAACTTCAACAGATTGGAGAGATCTCTTTAAAGCCTTTTTAGAAAAATCATTATTTAACAAACACTTCTGCAAAATCTTCATGGCCATTCTCACAGATGAATCCATCTCTGTAAAAACAACATTACAAATTTCTAGAAGAAATTTCTCTGGGATTTCATTTTTTATTCCTTTATCTCTTAACAAAGAAACTCTCTCTTCAATAATATCACATAGTTGATCAACTGAATAAGGTTTGAACTCAATTTTTTCAAACATAAAAGTCAATTGCGCATCCCTAGCCATGAGGCCAATAAGTCCCCTAGTATTTGTAATAAGAATAATTGGGCAGCCAACTCCTCTATGAATTGTGTTAAGGTTATCAAAGAGATCTCTTATTTCAGATCCATTTTTCAATTTATTTATTTCATCAATTACAATCACTTTTGGGTTTGCCTTTAATTTTCTAATCCCTTCTGTCAATGTTTTTTCAACAGTATTGCAATTTACATCAAACATTGATTTTAGAATTTTGTAGGAAGTTTTATTTTCAGATCCAGAAACAAAAATATAATCTCCATTCTCTTTATCTAAAATCTTTGTTATTGATGCAGTTTTTCCAGACCCAGAAAATCCTTGAATCAAAAGATTTGAAGCCATCCCAAATTCTTTAAAAACTTTAAATATTTTTTTGATCTCTTTAATTTGTTGATCTCTGTGCAAGATCTTATCTGGTTTATAAAATTCAGTTAATTCTCTAAGGATCATTTGATTTTTCTCTGGTCCTTTGGCTTGACTAAATTTTCAACTAAATTAAATTTATTTCTGCAAGAGCTGCAAGTTATCCAAATCAATTTACTTTTTGTTTTGAATTGATGTTTACATGATTGATTGGGACATCTCACTTCTTGCCTCTCAATTTCTTTTATTTTTTCCATGTTAAAATAAAACTATCCAAGCAATGCCTCCAAAAAATATAACTCCAAAAATTATAATTGTAACTAAATCATCAACCCATGTAATGTTTCCTGTTTGTTTTACAAAAATTGGTTTATATTTTTTTGTGATTGTTTTTTTCATAAAAAGTAGTAGTCATAGTGGTTTATAAATGTATCTTTTTATTTCATTGTTTCAGTGTTCTTTATAATTTAATGATGAAACACTGTAACTACGCGCGAAACGCTACACTGTTTCACTGTTCCAGAATCCTATCAAGAATTTAACTTTTCTGGAATCTTCTTTTATTTCATTGTTTCAGTGTTCTATTATTATTATTATTATTATAAATATTTATATTATATATTATATATGTTACACTTTTTTTTATAGAATGTAAACCTCACTCAAAAGATTTAACAGTGTAACACTGTAACTTTTCCCCTTGGTGCAGTGTTTCATTGTTCTTTTAAAACGACTAAAATATCAAGAAAAACACTCTCTTTTTTAGGCCTAAAAAAAACAAGACCTACAAACCGAATAACTCATTTGGAGCGTTACAGTGTTTAAGTTGAAATTCGGACTTTGGGCGAGGATCAAACAAAGGGAAATTTTTGGCTCACTCCGTTCGCGATTCTGGAATAGCCCCCGCGCGCGCGAAGCGCGCATTTTGGCGGCGAAGCCGCCATTTATGGAACGCCTCCGCGTTCCGAATCCGAAAGAAAATAATTTTAATAGAGAATCCCCAGGCTATTTTTCAAAAACTATGGCATCTTCACAATATTTTTAAACTAAAAATCATTATGATCTGCATGGGCCTGAAAACAATTCATCTAAAACATAATGAGAAATACGCTTGCAACTGGGCCGTAAATCCACAGGAAGAAAAGATGTCTGAAGACCCAGATAAAGTAACTTGTAAAAATTGTCAGAGAATTAATTTTCACTATTCAACCTAATTTCTTCTAAATTGCTTAACCTCACTTTCCTATAGAAAACGTAATAAAGTGAAAAAACCTGATTTTTTCTCCTCGATAAAAGATTAGTCCTGGAGATCTTGCAGCTGTTTTTTTCAATTGGATATCCTTAACCTATATTTCCTATAGAAAACATACTCGAAGTTAAAAGACGGGAATCTAACATGGGCCGCAATCTCTAAAAAAGCTCCTGGAGCTTTATAGAATTTTAATTAAGATTCTTAAAAAGTCCCTTGCAGTAATTTAAGATAAAATACCGCGCGGATCTTAGATGAAGATTATATCAACTCAACAAAGATCGTACAGCCACGGCCTTCTATGAAGCTAATTCTTACACATAAAAACAACAGAATCAATCAAATAGTGAGAGTTCTCACTACCTTATAAAAAAAGAAAAAATAAAAGAAAAAAATTATGGAACTTAAAGTCCCCCTCCGCTTCCGCCACCAAGGAATCCCATCCTTCTAGCAACAAAGACTAACAATGCTAACGCTCCAAACAATACAACAACAGCTCCTATTAAGAGAATTGTTGGAATCTTTAGAGAAACGTTATCAATACCTTCTGTGAAGTTACCTCTTAGTCGCGTTACTGCGGCTTTCTCAAGTCTATCTGGGCCTGTATGAGTAAATGTATAACTCACATTTGCATCATCATACTGGGTCGCATTAATAACAATGGTTGCATTTGTCAAATTACCTCCACTTGAAACAGTATAATTCGCAGCAGGAATTAAATAAGTTTCAGTAACGTTAGATGCACTCGCCCAAACTTCTGTGATTGTATAACCACTATTTGAGGAATTTACTTCCGCAAGAGAATATCCTGTTAAATTAACAAAAGCTCCAGATTCATTTGTTACTGTGAATTCTGTAACAACTGCCTCTGAAACAATTAGATTTGCATTCACTATTGTCTGCACAAGAACAAAGATCAATATAACCGTAAAGATTAATGACCCCACTCCTGCAACAAGTCCAATAACAATTCCTATTCCTGTTGGGTCTGCTTGACCTCTCTTGTCTTGAGAAAATTTCCTAAAATGATTAAGGGGTTTTATGTTCATATTAAATTAACTAACTTAGAGTCCTCCGCTTCCGCCACCAAGGAATCCCATCCTTCTAGCAACAAAGACTAACAATGCTAACGCTCCAAACAATACAACAACAGCTCCTATTAAGAGAATTGTTGGAATCTTTAGAGAAACGTTATCAATACCTTCTGTGAAGTTACCTCTTAACCTATCTGTAGCATTAGATTCAAGACTGTTTGCAGTTAATAGATTTGCATTCACTATTGTCTGCACAAGAACAAAGATCAATATAACCGTAAAGATTAATGATCCAACTCCTGCAACAAGTCCAATAACTATCTGCATTCCTGTTAAGTCTGCTTGACCTCTTTTATTTTTCATGAGTCCGCTCATCGCATCACCCATCTTTTTAACAAAAGATCTAGAACCCCTTCTTTCTAAAATAGATTTCACTCTAATTTTTATACCTCCTTACAAGAATTACAACATTGGGCAGTGCTTGACACTGAGGCAAGTTACCTATAGTTGATTTGTCTAAGACAAATATCATGTCTCTAGAATATCAAAAAGTCCTTTTAAAGAAATGTTTCAGTGTTACAGTGTTACACTTCATTTCTATTTCGATCTAAGAAGAACCAAATAGCTGATGCAAGTGTTACAGCTAAGACAATTCCTAAGACTTCAATCTGAACAAAACCGAGTTTAAGAGTTAAAGGCAATATTATTATCACGCATGAAATTGAAGCTAGTAGAGACCAAAAAGGAATGTCTGCAAATCCCAACAAGTTCTTTTGAGCTATGGATCCTGAAAGAAATACAACACCATAAACAAAAAATAAAAACCATCCAGTAAAAGAAGGGATAGTTGTTATTATTCCAGATATAAATTGATCTGCTCCTGCATCTATGGTTGGAAAATCATATAAGGCCATTTAATCTGGTTGTCCTCCCTTCCATGTTTTCCAAATATATCTGAATGCGATATATCCTAAAAGTGAGAGGAAGGCCGTCAACAATACAGCAAAGCCTACATCATTTCCAAATATTTTTGAGAAAATAATATCTAGAACAAGCGTAAGAGCTGAGGTTAAACTTACAATCCCTACTTTAAATTGCCCCCCTGTTCTTGTTGTTTCATCTCCTTCAGTAATTTCACTTTCAAAAAAAGCTTGGGATGATGCGTTTGCATTTGTATTAAAATTTGAAACTTCACCCGAGAGATCAGAATTCAAAGCCAAGAATTCAGGATCATCTGATAAACTTATTGCTGCATTATTGTCTGCTGCAAAATTTGCTACATAGCTCACCATCGCTATTGAGAAAACTGCAATCAATACTAAAGATGTAACAAGTTTTATTTCACCCATTATTGTCTTCTGGCCCCTTTAATTAAAACAATGATTAGTGCAACAACAATCCATAAGAACGTTGCTCCTGCCCCTATGAAACCTGTTGAGTCCACTAAATTTAAGGCCACTCCTAATATGACTGCAAATAATAATGAAATCGTTGTGATCATTGGGTTGTTGGATATCGCTAAACCTATCAAAGTTAAGTACAAAAGTATTAATACAAAAACAAGACTTGATCCAAATATATCTGAAGGATCCTGATTCAATGATATAAAACCTTGGCCCTGCACAACTCCATCCTTTGTTATCTTTGCTAAAATTGTTTCATTACCAAAACTACTTGGAACGGTACATTGAATTGTTCCAGAAGTTGTTGTCAAAGATTGAGTACAGACTGTTGTGTTTCCTAGTTGATCAAACTTAGTAACATTAAGAACAATATCTGAAACAGTATTTGAAGGCGTTGTAAAAACACTTTGAATCAATCTTGTAGTTTCATTAAAAGTAAGGGTGAATGTAAAATCATCTAGTTGTGTGAAATCTTTTAATTCTATTGAAGAAGAAAAACTATTTAGATTTATTTCACAAGTATTAATTGTTGGATTCTGACATATAGCTTTTTTATTATTGAAACTTCCAAGTATAACTCCATTCTTTATAATAATAAAATTATAAATTACCTCATTTAAAACTAAGTGGCCAACAGTTTCTCCTGCATTGCCTGTCTTTGGGATCTCAACAACCCTAAAAATTCCTTGATCAATATATTTTCTTTGTATATGGATTAGAGCATCAACAACAGGCAAGAAAGTTTCATCCTTATAAGTTATTTCAAACACTTGAGAGTCATCATCATCAAGATCATAGAGAGTTATGTTTTGATTAAGAGTTGAATTATCTAATGTTGAATTTTGAATATTATAAAACTCTTCAGCAAAACCATCTGCATCATATTTAATTTCCACATCAATAACATATTTTTCTCCAGATGAAAGATCACTACTCAAACAAACTGCAAAAGGATTGGTTTGATTATATAAAGCTGTAAAATTTTGAATCTCAGTTGTCCTCAAAAGATTAAAAATAAAAAGATTTATTCTTCCAGTGGTATTTTGTGTGCTGCCTACAAATTGAGATTCAGTTTCTTCATTTACCATAGTAAAATTATATAACACATCTGTATTTACAGAACAATTATCAACACCAAAATTCAAAACTGTTTGATTCTGAGGATCTAAAGCAAAATTAAATCCATCTGATTTAGTTATGTTCCAGAAAAAAGATTTATTTGTATCTACAGAAACTGTTGGGGATGTTATTGATTTTGTTATGGTGAAATTATTTGAACTCTGAACAATGGTTCCAATATTTTCTGTTGAATCATAAGACAAGTTTCCTAAAGTAATATCTGTTCCATTTGTGATTAAGTTTATTGTAAATGTTGAAACTCCTCCTTCGAGTATTGAAGAAGTAAAGGTTTCATTCTCTTGAAATAAAGCATAATCAAGAGTTACATTTGTTGTATTACTATTTCCTAAAGTATCATTTACAAAAAACAGTAATGAATTTATTAGGCCACTCGTAATATTTATCTGAGTTGTATTGTCTAGACAAGTCACAGTGATATTTGTTGAGTTGTAATTGTACAAACAAGTATCAAGGTTGGGATCTGAAACAGTCCAATTAAAATTAAGATTAGTATTCTTTTTATGGAAAGGAATTGTTTGATTTGGGAAATTAATTATGACGCTTGGGTTTGTAGAATCAATCGTAAATGTTCTAACAGTTGCGTTTAAACAAACATTATCTGTATTACAAGATTCATAAGTCCAATTATGATTTCCATCAGGAAGAGTTGAAGTAAAGAAATAATCTGTATTGTTAGTTCCAGATGAATTTGTTTCCACATAAGTATTATTAATTATTAAACTCACATTAGCTACATCAATAACACCTTCACTCACAACAGTTCCATTAAAATCTATTGTTTGATTTGTTGTGTTAAAAGTATCAACTGGAGAATTTAAAGTTATTGTTGGCCCAAAAACACCTATAAATGTAATCCCTACCCCACCATTATATAATTGATCTATTTCTGCTTGTGTTAAAGTTCTGTTCCAAAATCCTACTTCATCCATAGCTCCCTCTTGATTACAACATGGAGCCCCTGAATTTCTCCTCATAAAATCAATACTTAATGAACTTAGATCAATATCTCCTGTTGTAGTATCAGAACTATTCCCCTCAAGAACGCTATTATGATAAGCTAACAAACGATCTGAAACTGTATTCCTAACAAAACAATGGAATTTCCAAGTTCCTCCATTGGAAGCACTTGTTTCTTGTACAACATCATTATTTCCATCTCCATCTCTCCATCTCCATTCCCAATCCATGCCTGTTTGCCAGTTCATACCAAAAGCATCTCCGCTCGCGGTAATGCTTCCAAATGATTCTTTACTTGCTACCGTCGAGCTATTAGTATTAAACCAGAAACAAGCACTAACATCTTGAGATGAAGTCCAAGGAGGAGCAAAGTTAGTATCTATATAATCATTTCCCCCATCAAAAATTAAAGCGTTACCTAATAATCCTGTTGTCCAATTATCCGCATTCATATTTTCAAGAGTTCCATTTGGATTTGTTCCCGTGACATCTGGTAATTCTAATCCAGCCCCTTGATCAAAATTCCAATAACCTATAATATCTATGTTTAAACTTTCAGTCCATTCTGAATATTCAGGCATTCTAACCCCAAACCATGTTGGGATAAATTCTATTTTTTCATTTGGTTTTACATCTGTAACAATTCTAATTTTGTAAGTTCCTTTAGATAATGGATTAGAAATGTCAAGATATTTCCATTCTGTAATATTGATAGTTTCATTTCTTAAGAAAACATCAGAACAATTTTTATAATTAGTTCCATTTTGTGTTTTTAAATTCTCACAGATATTTTCATAAATCGGTTTCTCTTCTGTTCTTATAAAAATTTCATATTCAAAAAAGAATTCTCTCTCTTCTGATTTAAAATTATTTCTTAAATTGTAAAATTCCATTCCCTTAAACACATTCAAATAATTATCTGCGTAATTTTCTATTTTGAATTCCGCAACTGTTCTATTTTTTCCCCTAATAACTTTTAATTCATGCGGAGTTAAAGGAATTATCTTCGCTATATCCTCACTAATTAAAGGAATATTGAAAGCATTATGAACTACTAAACTTCTGTCTGTTTCGTTAAATGTTTTTACATTATCAATTTCAAAAGAAGAAACAGATCCAACTAAAAGAATCATGCAAAACATTAAGATAAATAATTTAAATCTCATGAGAACTCCCGCCCCGCTCCTGAAAAAATAAATATCCCTGCAACAAAAGAAATTATTATATTGATCAACGGGGAATATAAAATCATAAAAGATAGAAGAGTATGATCTCTCAATATCTCTGCAAACTCATCGGTTCCATTATAAACTTCTTCATAAATATTACTCATCAATACACTCATAAAAAATACAAAAATAACCATTACAAAATAAAAACCTATCAGCCATTTGCTTACAGTAAATCTTGAACTAACTGAAAAAGCTATTATAAATATTATCATGGCCATATAGGCAAGCCCAGTTAACCATGTAAAACTTTGAATTACACTGTCAATAGGCCCCACAGTCTTGTCAATAACATCTGTAAGGTTAGTCCCATCAATAACTCCAAGGGCTTCTAATTCAGGAACAATTATATCAGCGGTCCAAATAATAACGGCACTTCCAAAAGCCATCATAACTCCTACAAACATTATTGTAATTAATAAAACAAAAAAACCTATTATAAAAATGGGGTTCCCTTTTTTATTTCTAAATAAGGATATCATTTCAAATCTGAATTAATTATATCCAGTTTAATTTTTTTGAAGTGGGGATGCCTTGTGATAGCAAGAGTCAATCTAGACATCTTTACTGGCTTTAACATCTCGTCCTTATTCAATTTCATCCTTTGCATTTTTATAAAATTAAGTTCATCTAAAAATTTCTTGTCAACTCTTGAAGGTATTGAATTAATTTTAGCCATCTTAAAATACACTTCCCCCTTGCTTCAAGATTTTATTAATTGCTATATCTTGCACAACATGATACAATAAATACCATCCCCAAAAGATGACAATGATTGGGGTTAATGCAAACATTATTTGAAAGAGAACAAATAGGAATTTAGCAAATAATTCTGTACCTAGAAATGCAAAGGCAATATTTGAAGAAATAAATAATATAGATAATAATAAGCCCCAAGCAAAGCCATACAAAACAGGCCTCAAATGTCTTAACATATTTATACTTACTATCTCTCCACTTTCAGCATCTCGATTATTTTCTTTTGGAACCAAAGCTAAAGATCCTATATCTATCATGAAAAGAAAAACTAATAAAAATAATAAACTCACAAAAATAATAGATTTTGATGTTGTTAATCCAGATCCTGTTGGAGTTACTTCAAAAGTACAACTCTGTTGAGTTGAAATTCCGTTTAGGTCTCCAGATGTTGTATAAGAATATTTTCCAACTGCATCTGTATCTGAAAAAGAAAAATTAAAATTAGTTGAGTTTGAAGTCATAAGAAATTCTCCAAGTAAAGCTAAAGTTTGATTTGGATAAATAACTTTAGTTATATTAACTGATGTACAATTACTGCAAGTTGTAGTTAATTGAATAGTGTCTCCTTTTTTAACTGGATTTGGAAGAGAGCATTCAGCACTAACTAAAGAAAATAAAAAAATACTCATAACTAAAATTAATAATATTTTTTTCATTTTAACACCACTGAGTTTCTCCTAATTTACATAAAGATTGTTTCATCAAATTATTTTCTTGTTTTAGTTCTTGGATTGCTTTAACATTTAAAGTTGTAACAACATCATAATTAAATCCGCTTACATTCCCTTCTTGGTCATAGACTATTGCTTCTGGCAATATAAATTCCATTTCTTGAGCGATAAATCCTATAGAGATTTCATTATTTCCAATCCATTGATATTTTCTAGGTACTAACTGATTTATTATAGACATAGTATCAATTACTAAATTAGTTATGTTTTTCTTTATTAGAGCAGAAGAACCACAAGATGATGAGACTGTTACTTGTCCTGTAGAATCACTACAAAAATATTGAGTACCTGCACCACTATTAGGAACACCATCATTTAATCTTATATAAGGATTACCACCTTGTGCATTTAAAACAATATTTCCTGAAATATCAGCTCTCACAGTTCCACGATGTATTTCACTAGTTGTCAAAAAAATAACTGATGAAGAACCTGAGGAATCAACTATTAAAATAGGGTCTGTTGTAGTAGAACTATCTCCAACAATATCTAATTCTGCATCTGGAGTTGTATCCCCAATCCCAACGTTGCCACCTGCTTCTACAACGAATTTAACAATATTATTAGTAAAAATTCTAAAATCATGGTTACTAAGTGTTCCTATAACTCCAAAATTAACTGAATTCACACCATAAAGTGTACTAGCGACTCCATTTTGTGCTTTAATTAAAACTTCCCCTGTACCCTCAACATCTAAATTTCTATCTGGAGTTGCTGTTCCGATTCCTATGTTTCCACCTGTAAAATATGAGTCTGTGTCTCCTGCTATTTGAACTTTTGTAACACCACCATCAAAAACCTGAATTTGTCCTGTTGAAGCAAATCCCTTCAATTTTATTGCATCATTTCCATCATCTGATTCACGAACAACTATACCTTCTCCTGAAGATGGTTTTATCTCTAATGTAGTTGATGGACTCGCCGTTCCAATTCCGACATTGCCTCCAGTAAGAATTCTCATTCTTTCAGCTGTTCCTGCTGTCCTAAAAATAA
>CAZJVQ010000006.1:0-16627 GCA_964549605.1 Candidatus Woesearchaeota archaeon
CGATATTCGAGAAGGTTTAACTGCAATTATCAGCGTAAAAATTCCTGAACCTCAATTTGAAGGTCAAACAAAAACAAAATTAGGAAACAGTGAAGTTAAAGGTTATGTTGATTCAGTTGTAACTTCTTCATTAACAGAATTTTTCGAAGAGAACCCAGCTATTGCAAAAAAAATTGTTTCAAAAGCATTAGACGCAGCCAAAGCAAGATTAGCTGCAAAGAAGGCAAAAGATTTAGTTAGAAGAAAAAATGTTTTCTCGCTTGGAGGCCTTCCAGGAAAACTTTCAGATTGTTCTAAGAAAAACGCAGATGACACTGAATTATATATTGTTGAAGGAGAAAGTGCAGGAGGTAGCGCGAAGCAAGCAAGAAACAAAGAGAACCAAGCAATATTACCCTTAAAAGGAAAAATCCTTAATGTGGAAAAATCAAATCCTTCAAGAACATTATCTAGTGAAGAAATTACAAACCTAATAACTGCAATCGGAACAGGAGTAGGAGAGACATTCAATATAGAAAAATTAAGATATAACAAAGTTGTAATAATGACTGATGCAGACGTTGATGGAGAACATATAAAGACATTACTTTTAACATTCTTCTTCAGATTCATGCAAGATATAATAACAAGCGGAAATCTATATGTTGCACTACCTCCGTTATACAGATTAAGAAAAGGACAAAAAGATCATTATGTTTATTCTGATGACGAGTTGAAAAAGGCTATTGAAAAACTTGGAACAGTAAACACTACCAGGTTTAAGGGTCTTGGAGAAATGTCTTCAAATCAATTATGGGACACAACAATGAATCCTAAAACAAGAAAAATAAAAAAAATATTCGTAGAAGACTTGGTTGAAGCAGATCAAACTTTCTCTATGTTGATGGGGGATGACGTTCAAGCAAGAAAACAATTCATTTCAGAAAACGCAAAGGAGGCTAATTTAGATATTTAAAATGGAAGAAGTAAAAAATCTAAATGAAATATTTGCAGAAGAATTTTGGAGCCCAATCAATCAGACTCTTTATCCTAATGGGGAAACATGTTCAAAAATTGAAACATGTGCTGATCCTAGGAAGGAAACGGGATATGGATTATTATATTGTGAAAAATATCCAAATGCATGTGAATTAAATCATATAAAAAATTTAAAATGAAAACAGCAGATTGGATTTTAGAAGGTTTCGATTCAGAAGAGGAATATAATGAAGCCAAAGGAATAGGAAACAAGAAGAAAGAAGGTAAAACTTTTAGATTGAGACGATGCCCAAAATGTAATAGTGACGAAGTGGCAGTAGTTCTAGTTGGGGAAGAAGGAAAAAGTAAAGGAGAATGGGAATGTAAAAAATGTGGATGGGTTGGAGCAGACGTAAAAGAAGAAGAACTCACAGAAGATGAATTCATGAAATATTTAGATGAGAAAGGGGAGGAAGTAATATGACTAAGTACAAACCATTTTTCTGTCCAAGTGAAGAACTTCCAAGATCATTTAAAAAAGTTGGAGAAGAACTAGCAGTAGTTGGTGCAATGTATCAATGTGAAAATAAATCATGTGGATTTATGGGAAGAGAATATGAATTATATGGACATGACTTAGATAGTGACGGATTCATTAAAGCAATAAGGGATAACATAAGGAGAATTAGATATGGAAGATAAAGAAATTATAAAAGAATCTGAAAGAGGAATAATTAACACAGAAGTTTCAGCAGAAATGAAAAAGGCATATTTAGATTATGCCATGAGTGTTATTGTTTCTAGGGCAATTCCAAGTATCGAAGATGGTTTAAAACCAGTTCAAAGAAGAATACTTTATGCAATGCATCAAATGGGTTTAAAGCCAGGGACTCAAACAAAAAAATCCGCAAGAGTAGTTGGAGATGTTATTGGTAAGTTCCACCCCCACGGTGATTCTGCAGTTTATGATGCAATGGTAAGAATGGCCCAAAATTTCTCTTTAAGATATCCTTTAGTATTTGGACAAGGAAATTTCGGAAGTATTGATGGAGATCCTCCTGCTGCTTACAGATATACTGAAGCAAGATTAGCACAAACGTCTTCCGAGATTTTAGAAGACATTGACAAGGGAACAGTTAACTTCATTCCAAATTTTGACAACTCTACAAAAGAACCAACATTACTTCCAGGAAAACTCCCAACTTTATTACTTAATGGATCAACAGGTATTGCAGTAGGTATGTCAACAAACATACCTCCACACAACTTAACTGAAGTTTGTGATGCAATTGTTGCTTATATAAAAAAACCAGAAATCACAATTGAAAAAATATGTGAAATAATTACTGGTCCAGATTTCCCAACAGGTGGAACAATAACTGGAGATATGATTGAACTTTACAAAACAGGTAAAGGAAGAGTAATTATGAGGGGAAAGGTTGTTACTGAAACTCTAAAAAATAAAGAACTAGTTGTAATTACTGAAATTCCTTACATGTTAAACAAATCAACATTAGTTGAACAAATTGCAAAAATTGTGCAAGATAAAAAATTAAGAGACATATCAGACTTAAGAGATGAATCTGCAAAAGGAAAAATAAGAATAGTTTTAGAATTAAAAAAAGGTGCAAATACCAAATTCGTAACAAATGCCTTACATAAATACACAAGACTTCAAGATTCTTTCAATGTTAATTTCTTAGCTTTAGTTGATGGACAGCCAAGAATTCTAACGATTAAAAATGCAATCGAAGAATACGTACGACATAGAAAAAAGATGATTGTTAACAGAACGAAATTCGAATTGAAAAAAGCACAAGACAGACAAGAAATTGTTGAAGGACTTTTAATTGCTTTGAAAAGTATTGATGAAGTTATCGCATTAATCAAGAAATCTGGAAACACAACTGAAGCTTCAGAAGGATTAATGAAAAAATTCAATTTAACAAAAAAACAAGCTCAAGCTATTTTGGAAACAAAATTACAACAATTAACTTCTCTTGAACAAGACAAATTAAAGAAAGAACATGAAGAGCTAAAAAAGAGAATTGAAGAACTGCAAAAAATTCTAGGGAATATACAAGAAGTTCTAAATATAATTATCCGAGAAGTTAATGAATTAAAAAGAAAATACGGAGACAACAGAAGAACACAAGTATTACAAAGAATGAGTGAAATTTCTGAGAAAGATTTAATTCAAAAGAAAGAAGTAGTAGTAACAATAACTGAAAAAGGATACGCTAAGAGAATAGATGTTAAAGATTACAAAGAACAGAAGAGGGGTGGAAAAGGCGTCATTGGAAGCAATCTAGCAACAGGAGATTTCGTGAAACAATTAATCACTTGTTCAACTCACGATTATTTAATGTTCTTCACAACACGTGGAAGAGTGTTATGGCTAAAAGCATATGAAGTTCCAGAATTCGAAAAATATAGTAAAGGTAAAGCCCTAGTGAACATGTTAGGTTTAAAGAATGAACAAATAACTAATGTAATTTCTGTAAAAAACTTTGAAGATTATTTATTCATGGCAACCAGAAAAGGAATTGTAAAAAGAATTTCGCTAAGTAATTTCGCAAAACCAAGAGCTTCTGGAGTTAAAGCAATAAATCTTCCAATGGATGATTCAGAATCATTAATTGGAGTTGAAATTGTAAAAGATGGTCAAGAAGTTTTACTTGCCACAAAGAAAGGTCAAGCAATAAGATTCAACAGTAAAGATGTAAGAAATATGGGTCGTGCAAGTTATGGTGTTACAGGAATAAGATTAAGTAAAGGAGGGGTTGATAAGGGGAACCTTGGTGCCCTTTATGATGAAGTAGTAAGTCTTGAAATTCTTAACACGGACGCAGTTTTAACTATATCCAAAAACGGATTTGGAAAAAGAACAGCAGTAAATGATTACAGAAAAACTTCAAGAGGAGGAAAAGGGGTGATCAATCTAAAAGTCTCAGAAAAAACAGGAGAAATAGTAACAACCAGAGCAGTAAATGATGATGATACAATAATTATAACTACAGCAAAAGGAATGGTTATCAGAACAACTCTGAACAATATAAGAGTAATGGGTCGTGCAGCACAAGGTGTAAGAATTGTAAAACTTCAAGCAGGAGATCAAGTAACAGACCTAATAAGAGTTCAAGATCTTAATGATAAAGAATAATTATATTTATAAAATAACAAATGAGAAAACAATATGGGAAATTTATCTAAATTATCGGAATCTATATCTTTAGGAGCTATGTCTGGATTTATGGGATATGGATCCTTTGGAAAACTCTCAATTCACACAGCTACATTCAAAGAAGTATTAAATAAGCAGTTGATGAATAACCCAGAAATTACAGAGGAAATATATCAGCAGAGTATTGAATTAAGCAATAATTTAACAAGTGGGGATTACATTACAGGGTTAGCATTCGCAGGTGCTGCTGGAGCCTTAGGAATATTAGCAATTTATAATATCTTTAGGGAAGATTAATTCCATCCAAATCTTGCCCAATAATATTCTTTCTTTTCCCTAACATATAAAATAATTTTTCCAAAAATTCCTTCTTTAGACCTATATCCTTCTTTTGGTTCATAAACTGGCCCTCCGCCTGAATAATCTTCTTCAAATTTTTCTTCCGTCTTCTTTTCCAAATCTTTCATAAAAACACAAAGAATTTGAACTTAAAATATTTATTGATTTAATGGAAGAAATAAGAAGTTTGGAAGAAATTTGTGATGGAGAAACATTTAGTATAAAATTACTGGGAAATACTTATTGTAAGCTATCTCTTAGTAATGAAACAAAATGTGATTGGAAATCTAAAATCAAAGATAAAAATAATTTATATCCTTGTCTAAAAGGAAATCCAAAAATAGATGATTCCTATCTTAATTAAAAATCCATCAAACTAGTTTTATTCGCTTGAGGTTTATTCTATTTTTGTTTACCCTTCTCAAGTAGTGATTTTAGAAAGATTTATAAAGATTAAATTTTATAGGATTGCATGAAAAATTTAAAAGTAAAAATTGGAATGGGAATTTGTGGCGCAGCAATGTTAACTAACATAGGATGTTCTAAAATGATAGTTTTAGGGGAAGAGAAACCTCTCCAAAGTTATTCTATTGTTATTCCAAAGAATTGTGAACCAGAACTGGAATCTGAAACACCCTTTAATGATAGGATGAAGAGATTAAAGTATGTTTGTGAATATAAAGCTAATAAAGAATAATACAATAATTAAAAATCCATTAAACTAGTTTGATTCGCAGGAGGCTTATTTCCAAAAGCAGGACAAATATCTTTGTATTCGCACCAATTACATAAAGGAGATTTTATTGGAACAAATTCTTCAGTAGATTCAATTTCCTTAATCAAATTCAGAGTATCTTCTTTCAATTTTGTTAATTGTTCGTCTGTTCTCCTAGATTCAATTATCTTATTAAAAAATAAATAATGCCAAACCAATTTCACATTTTTATGATTTCCATATTTCTCCTTAACGGCAATTGAATAAAGAGCCAACTGTCTATCCTCATCCAAACTTCCATTTTTAGGAAGATTCCCAGAAGTTTTGTAATCATGAATTTCATACTCTTGTTTTTCTAGATTAAATGAAAGCCTATCCATAAATCCTCGAATTTTATATTCTCCAGTTTCATCCAAATCAAATAAAATTTCTTCCTCAACAGATAAAGTATTATCTTCAAAAGGATGGTGTTCAGTATAATAATTAATTAAAAATTCAACACCCCGATTAAAATAATCTCTTGGCGTAATATTCTTCCTAACAATTAGAATTCCATCTTCATAATTTTCTTTCCAGTTCTCAGAATAATAAATTATCATCTCTTCAATAGTTGGAACTCTTCCATTCTTGACATTTTTATACAACCATTCAAGAGTATTATGAGAAACACTTCCAAGATGTGATTCAATACTTTTATCCATCTCAGGAATTATTTTATCAATATAACGGAATTTATATTTAAGAGAGCAATTTTCAAAAGTGCTCAATCTTGAATGAGAAAATGTTTTCACCCCTTTAGTTTCCATTTTACTTGTTAAATGGGAAGTTATAACAAATTTTACATTTGTTATTTGTTTTCCATTAATATAAATTAAAAAAAGTGCTTATAAAATTAATTGGGATACATTATTTATACAAGCTTAATATTTCATCAAGTTCAAAGCAATCAAAAGAATTTCTTCTCTCTTGAATTTCATCTAAAAAATCTTTCATAACAAGCTCATAAGGTAAGGGCATTTTTTCGTAGGAAGAAAGCAATTTCTCTGCAGTATTTTTTGGCAAGAGATGAGAATCAAAGCCACTAAGCATTTCATATAAAACTAAGATATGTTCTCCAGAAAAACAAGGATCATCACTTTTACTTTTTATCTCACAATATCTAAAAAAATCGTCAAAATCTTTAAAATCTCCAGAATTAAATTTTTCTAATTCACTAATTTTCTCTTTTCTTTTTTTATTAAAATCAATCACGTTTTCACTCATTTTGCTATTTCTCCCCAGCCAACTAATCTCCAATGTCCACCAATGTTTCTTGCAATTCCAGTATTATCTCCCTCTAATGCAACAACAGGGATATTCAAACTCAATTCAATTTCATCACCATGAATTTTCTCAACAGTTCCAACAGTGATTGTAGTATTTACACTCAACATCAACATTTCCTTTGTCCTAAAGGGTTCAATTTTTTGAGATTCTTTAGTTCCAAAAACCTCTGTAAAAAGTTTAGTTTTCAATTTGATATTATGAGTTATTTCTGGAAGAACTCCTTTAGTAGAAATCAAACAACCAGTCAAAGAATCTGTTTTTGTCAAAAAAGGATCCAAAGCAGTTTCAATAGAAATACTTGCCCCAGGAATTACCTCATCCACAGATTCCCTACCTTTAAACAAAGAAATAACTTTAGTTGTCAAAGTTTGATAAAAATGTTGATTTCCTTTTTTAGAACTAAGACCGGGTTTTATTTCAATTTCATCTCCAACTTTCAATTTTCCTTTTTTCAAAATACCTCCTAAAACTCCTCCATTCAAATTCAAGATTTCAGTTCCAGGTTTATTTATATCAAAACTTCTAGCAACCAAAAAGATTGGATCGGATTCAACATCTCTTTTTGGAATTTCAATTTTTACAATTTCTTCAATCAACTTATCAATATTAATTTCTTGCAAAGTTGAAACAGGAATAATTGGGGCGTTTTCTGCAATTGTTCCTTTCAAAAATTCTTTAATTGTTTTGTAATTTTCAAGAGCTTGTTCTTGAGTAACTAAATCAATTTTATTTTGAACAACAATTATATTTTTAATTCCTTTAGCTTGCAACGCCATAAAATGCTCTCTCGTTTGAGGTTTAATTCCTTCGTTCGCAGCAACAAGCAAAATTGCAGCATCGATTATCGCAGCACCAGAAAGCATAGTCGCCATAAGCATCTCGTGTCCAGGAGCATCAATAAAACTAACATATCTAACAGGCTTTCCTTCCTTGTTGTTATATTTCTCTTTATCCTCATAAATGGTCATATCAGCATAACCCAACTTAATTGTAATTCCCCTCTTCAATTCCTCAGAATGAGTATCAGTAAACTTCCCAGTAAGTTTGCTAAGCAAGCTAGTTTTACCATGATCTATGTGCCCAACAATACCTACATTAATCTCCGGAATTTGTTTATGCCCTTCAGGGTATTTATTTACCATAGAAATAAGTTGAAATGCTAGTTTTTAAGGTTTTCAGATATCATTATTCCAAAGAACAACTAGTAACTTTCCACTCTTCGTATTGTCTAATAATCCATTTATCTAAAGTTTTTGGATTTTGAAAATTATTTTTTATATGGCATAATTCATGTCTAATAGCAACCCTACTACCTTTAGAAAAATTAACGTGAACTGTATAATGATCAAAAGCAGAAATATAATCAACACTAGCAATTTTTTCTCCTTCAAAAACATTTAATGAAATATCAAAATCTTCTAAACCTAATTTCTTCTTTTCGATTTCTAAATCCCGATTAATCTCACTAACAACAGTATATTTTGGCTGATTGTGATAAACATTATAATTTCTAACAGCATTAATTCCCTCACCAACACCATCAATACAATAAATTCCAATAACAAAGACAATAGGAACAATATTCCCATCTATAAAATCTCCAAGCTTATCAATAAGATCACTCATTTTTTGAATCTTCTTCTTTAGCCTCTTCCACTACTTCTTCCTTTACTGCTTCAACAGGAGCTTCTTGAGTTGTTTCTACTTCAGCTGGAACTTCTGCAACTTTTGGAGTTTCGGCCGCTTGCTTTCTTCTTGCAGCTCTATTCAACTTAACTTCTTTGTTCCCTTGATCTGGGAAAACTTCAGAAAGTTTCTTTGCTCCTTCTTTTACAATTTTCAAATTAACTTGAGTAATATCTTCAGAAATAACTTTTCCCCTAACTGTCTTTCTTAACTTAAGTCCTTTAGGTGTTGTATCAGAACGTTTCTTTTTTCCTTCATGTTTCGGTCTAGTTTTGAAAGCTTTACCATAATTCAAGAACATTTTTTTCAATCCAATTCCTTCAACTTCTTTCATAGAAGTAAATCCAGACTTGTCACTAGTTCCACTAATTTCAAATTCATAACCTTCTAAATCTGGAGAAATCAACTTTCCATCAATCTTATCATGAAGTTCCTTTCCAACCAAAGCTTCTCCTTCCAGTTCCAACTTGTAAGTTTTCCCTGTTTTTTCTCCAATATTAACTTTGAATACCATGTTAATCCTTATTTCAGTTGGTTTAAAAAGCTTTTCCGTTGATTCCAAAGAGAAGTATTTTAAGCTTTTTTGGGAGTCAAAATTATTTTACTCATCAAACAACTATTATTGTGTTGACAGTTTCTTTTACCAAATTCATAATCTCTCTGAAGTTTCATACTCACAATATCATATGGACATTGCACTATTTTGTTTCCAATAGAATAATTTGCAAATCTGCATTTATTGTCTGGAAGAGTAGTTGTACTCTCAAAAACTCCTCGTTTAGAAACATGAACCTCCATGTTCCCATCATATTCCCATAGAAATTCATTAACCAATTTTTTATAATCAATTACAGGCATACAAAGAGGAGTATCATAAAAAAATTCTTGTTCAGGATTGTCCAAGTCCCTTAAACTAGATATAAAAAAAACATTGCAATTATAATTTTCTTCTATATGTTTTGCAGAATTTACCAAATCTTCAACAGTTGTTTTAGCGCCAATCATAAAATTAGCATCAATTTTAGTATTTGTTTCTGGGAGATCATAAGCTCCTTTAAATCCATATTGAGCATAAAGAGAAACTCTTAATTTTGCCCCTTGTAGATCTTCATCATTGATTTTGTCAATAAATTTTCCATTAGTGTAAATAGTTGTTTTGATATCTTTCTCTTTATTAAATCTCAAAATATCTCTAATTTTTGGATGAAGTAGAGGTTCTCCGCCAATAAGATTTATTTGTTTCCCCCCTTTTTCTAAGAATACATCAATCACATTTCCATATTCTTCAAGACCCATATGTTCTTTGCCATCACCCATAAGATTTCTTGCAAAACAACCCTTACAAGAAAGATTGCAATCATTTGTTACAAACACCTGTAATGTATTTCTACGTCCTAGTTTCTTCTCCTCATATTTATGCCAAGGAAATTTCATCTTTTTTCATTTACTCTTTTAATTTTTGAATCCAAAGAATTAAGCATAATCATAACAATCTAAAATCTTTAAATAAATATCTTAACAAAAATATATAGTTTCAATTATCTTTTAGAAACTTGATAGTTATTTATCTCATAAATTAAATTCCTAATTTCCTTCAAATCTTCGTTAATTTCCTTAATAGAATCTACTTCTTCCTTAAATTTCTTAAAGTCTTCATAAGAAATTGCATTCCCCATTAAATTCCCCAATCTGCTTTCTTAATTCTCTTAATCTCCGCTATTTCTTGTAAAAGAGACATTTCGTTTGAAGATAGCAAATCCTTATTTTTCTTAAAATTTCTAAATTGAGATTCTGAAACATCTGTATACAAAAATCCAACTTCTTTCATTTGCCTCTCAAAATTAACTCCTGGAATAGAAATCGCAACTTCCAAACCTTCAGAAGCTTCTCCAACAGATTTATTCTCAGATTGAATATTTTTTACCCTTCCAATCTTTTCTAATTTATTATCAATTAAATTCAAACCAGAACTAAGTTTCCCTACTTCAATCTTAACTCCAAAAATTGCTGGGCTTGTATTCCTAAAAACATACTGTGGAAGAACTTTCAACTTACATAAAGTAGTCAAACCCATCAATCTCTTTTTCTCAAGTTCCTTTCTTTTCTCATTTCTATACTCAACCAAATCTTCAATTAATTTGTAAATAACTTCTCTAAGCAAAACTGGAATTTTTCCTTGAATTTGTTTTGCTTCATCATCAATTTTTACATTAAAACCAACAACAATTGCATCAAGCTCATTTATTTCTAAATTCGCTTTTGCAGAAATCAAATCAGATTTATTCACATTTCCAATTCCCGCTTTCACAACTGGAACATTATTTTGTTTCAATAAAAGTAACAAAGCCTCCAAACTGCCCAAAGAATCGGCTTTTGCAATAATACCTTGTTTTTGAACTTGCACATTTTCAGAAATTTCTTTTTTGAATTTTTCTTTGATTTCCACTTTATCTCCCTTAAATGAAACAAAAGGCATACCTGACAAAATTTCATCTTTACTAACTAATTGCAATCTCAATCCAGTTGAAGCATGGACTTCATCCTTAGGTTTGAATCTAGCTGAAAGAGGCTCTATTTCTTCCAAAACCCTAATCTTAGTAATTATTGGTTCTCCAGAAAAACTAGAAATCGCAATCTCGTCTTGTTTAGATAATTTACCATCATGCAAAATCGCCTCAACATAATTTGAGGTCTTATCTTTCTTAACTTCCAAAATAACTCCTTTAGCTTCTTCCCCTAAAACGAGTTTATCTGAAAGATATTTTTGACTTAAACCACACAACATCATAGTCAACTCAGGAATTCCTTCCCCAGTTTTAGCAGAACAAGGAATCAAAGCAATCTTTTTTGAAAAATCATTTATATTATAAAACAAATCCGCATCAAATCCCAAGCTACTAAGAGAACCCATCAAAGTATAATATTTCTCATCAAAATTTTGTTTAACATTTGTTGACTGAGATTCTATATTTTTTTTCAAACTTTCATCTTGTTTTCTCCAACCAGAAATATTGTCTATTTTGTTCAGAGCAATAACAAACGGAGTTTTATTATGTTTCAAAATTTGTATAACTTCTGAAGTCTGAGGTTTTATTCCATCATTTATATCTATAACCAAAACAGCCAAATCAGCCAAACTACCTCCCCTTTTCCTTAAATTTGTAAATGCAGCATGCCCAGGAGTATCAATAAACAAAAATCCAGGAATATCTAACTTAATTCCAGATTTCTCAATCAAAGGGCAAGAAGATTTCAATTGTTCGCTAGGATATAACGTAAAAGAGATTTTCTGAGTAATTCCGCCTGCTTCCCCTTCTTGAACAGAGCTACCTCTAAGAGCATCCAATATACTAGTCTTTCCGTGATCTACATGCCCACAAACCGTCACTATAGGCTGTCTTATTTTTGTCATATATATCGGACCAGAACAGTATTTTTAAAGCTTAAGAATAGATAAGATCATGGGATTCAAAAAATCCTTACTAACAATTGCTGCAATAGGATTTTTGGCAACAAATACGTTAGCAGAAAATTCTGAAATAAAAACTAATGGATTTTACTTAGGAAGAGCTGCTATAAAAGAAGAATACAAAGGGGATGATTTCTTCAAACACAATTTTATTGAATGTTATGACCCATCAAATGTTTCTGCAATTATTATTACAAGATTTAATGAAGAAGGGGACATAATCTTGGGAAAAACATTCCATGTTTCAAAATCATTAAAAAATAAAAAAAACAAATCACTCATAGACAATGTTCTTAGAAAACTAACAGATGAAAAAAAATTCGAATTGTTTGAAACAGAACCTTTCGCTTTCTTAAAATTCCCAGAATATATCTTATATGAAAAAAATGAATTTGACGGAAATTATGATTCAATTCGTTCTAAAAAATTGGAAGACCGATCTCCCCAGAACTACACTGAGAAAAGTTGCGATATTCTAACAAGATTACTTAGCAAAGAAAAAATATTTCCAAGAGTACCCAAATTTTCTACTTGAATTCTTGCAAACATAATATTTATAATCTTGATAAAGGTTAATTAATCATGGCTGAAGAAGAGGTTCTTAGAAAAAGAAATTCAAGGAAATTGTACATTCCCGTTTACATCATGGTTGCAATATTATTTGGAACAATTGCATTCATACAACTTTCTGGAAGAGATTTAAACTTTATCGCAGTTCAAGCAACTCTAATTTTCACATTCTTTTTATTTGCTTCAACAGAATTACATAGGATCAATAATGTTTACGAAATACATCCTGGTTCACTAGTTCATGTTAAAGGAATTCTAAAAAAAATTACAAGAAGAACTGACTTGCTAGCAGTTAGTGATGCAGACATTTCTCAAAACCTATGGCAAATGATGTTAGGCTATGGAAATGTAAGTGTAAGAGTTTTCTCTCAAGATAGTACAATGCGAGTAAGAAATATCAGTGGCCCATCACAATTTGTAGATTTTTTAACGGAAAGAATGAAGAAATCTAGGAGATCTAGTGGAACAGGGGGAATGGGAAGATGATATCAAATCAACCAAATAGGTCTGAAGGAAGATTTTCACTCATTCGCCATAATAACCTAATAACCTACAGGTCACAAGAGGTCATAAAGAGGTATTTCAAATGAATCAAATAATGCACCTTAAAGCTCCAAAAAAAGATTTCAAAATTTTGACAATATCAATTTTCATATTAATCCTAGGATTCTTAGTTCTAACTTCTTTCTACGGATTTAAATTTACTGGAAATGTCATTAGAGATTTTGGATCAAGCAAAAATAGCACAATTGAAATAAAAGCTGATTTAACAATTCCTGAGTTAGAACTAGATGGTAAATTCGGGGAAGTAAAAATAAAAGGGGGATCAAAATCAAATTTGTTTGTTGGAAATCAAAAATTCTATTTGGGGGATTCGCAAAATAATTTTATAACATTAAAAGAATTCAATGGAGAAATTTTATTAGATGCTGGAAAAATCTTATTCTTCAAGGGAAAGGCAACAGAAGTTTTAGTTAACGGAATCCCGATTACTTCAAACATAGGAGATACTTTGAAAGTAAATTTGGGCGAAGACTTTAGATACAGTTTATTGGAAATAAAAAACGGAGTTGAAATTAAAGAACTAAATTATATTACAACTGGAACTATCAGAGTAAATAATGATAAAAACATCTTAAGGATTCAAAACGAAGAAATAGAAATGAATAATTTTAACGGAGACATAGTAATTGAAAACAATAAATTCAGAATCGAAGGGAAAGTTAGTAAATTAGAAATTAAAGGCGAACAAGGAATCTCAATTAATTCTTAAATGGATCCAAAATTTTTAAAGGAAACGGCAAGAGATTTAATTGCATTCGGGAGCCCAGTATTTTTCATACTTGTTCTTGTCAGGGTCTCATTACTCCCCCATCCAGAATATTTAAGTCAATTTATAGTTGCAGGAATATTTTTTGTAATTCTCTCAGTTTTACTAAAAATAGAAAAAAGAGCAGGACTAGGATTAATTATCTTAGCATTCACAATTATTTATTATAACAACAGGAATTTCGCAATATTCTCAATAGCACTTTACGCTTTATTCCTGTATTCGCTATATTACCTAAAAACAGAAAAACTAGAAATCGCTAAAAGTATTGCTATAGGAATAATTGCAACAGGAGTTAGCTATTATTCTGTTGGATTCTTATTCTAATAATCAGGTAGAGATTCTTGTTCAGGATTTTCAGTTGGAGCCGCTTCCGCAGCAGGTTGTTCTGCTGGAGCCTCTGCAGGTTCTGAAGCAACTAAATCAGCTGGAGTAACAGAATTGATCATTTCCTTAAACTTATCAAAACTCTCTGCTGGAATTCTCAATCCTTTTTTTGTAGGTCCAGTATATTTGTCGCTTGAAACAAACTCTCTGATGTCTACACCAACCTTCCCATTGTATTCTCTAACTCCGACAACAATCTCCGTAACAGTTCCCTGAAACTCACCTTTTGTTATTTTACCAATGTCTTTTTCCATTTTAATATTAATTGTCCCCTAATCTTGGAGGGGCTTTATAACGATTATATATTTTTTCTCTCCGATCTAATTCTTGATAAAGCTCTTTTTGTCTGAGTGTCCTATCCAATGCATATTCATAAGCTCTTCCCATGTTAAGACTCCGATCAACCCCAGCTATTGCATCAACCACTGCCAAATCCGCCACTTCCCTAATAATTTCTCCGAGACTCATCTTCTCAAGACTTTTTTCAGGCATAGAAAGATTCCTACTTTATTCTTTATAAATTTATTCAAACTCGTAACCATACTTTCCCAAATCAACCTTTCCATTTTTAACTTCAACTCCTTCAGAATTCAGCATTTCAGTTTTCCTCTTCAAACCATGAGCAAAGCCAACAAGAGTTCCATTAGAACCAATAACTCTATGACAAGGAACATTCCCATTTTTATTAAAAGAATATGGGTTTTTGTTCATTACTTTTCCAACATGCCGATATGCTTTACTTCCTAATTTCTCCGCTAAAGCTTTGTAAGTTGTGACTTTTCCTTTTGGAACTTTCCTAAGAAGATCATAACATTGTTCATCAAATTTTTTCATTTTAAAAACGCCCAGACCAGATTTAAAACTTTTTGTTAATTTTTTAGAGTATTAAGCTAGTTATAAAAGAGCTTCTTGAAGTCTATTCGCGGAAGATTGTCGTTCTCTTTTCTAAACTCCCTCATCAACAACACCTGGTTCTCCAGATCCTTCATCAACTCCTGCTACATCATTAGAAGAACCACCATCTCCGCCACTATCAACAATATTATCTCCACCTGTTACAACATCATTATCTCCTCCATCTACTACTGTATTTCCTGGAGAATCACCACTTGTTCCAGGAGCATTTCCTCCATCTCCATCTACAACAACTCCCCCATCTCCTCCAGACCCTGTTCCAGTAGCATAAGTTATATCTACAATCTGGTTCTGAATTTGATCCATCTCTTCTTTTATTTCTCCAACTTTATCCACCTCAATAAAATCCTCAATAACACCTTCTGATTCATTTTCAAATCCTCCTAAAACTCCATCTATATCTTTTTCAGTAAGATAATTTACTAAACCATCTTCATTTCTAACAACAGTAATCTTACCACATTTTTCTTCAAGAAAAATATCTCCATCAAAACATTCTGGAATTGATTCTTGCATTGTGGGTACTGGTCCTTCAATACCACACTTATTTTCTATTCCTATAAAATTCCCATATTCATCCCAATCATCATTTGTTTCCTTTAGATGATCATATTGCCTACATTCTGGTTTATCATTCTCATCCCAACATTCTTCAGGAACCCCACATGAATCATTTATATCATACTTATCATAATACCCTATCATATATTCTTTTTCCTTAAATAAATTCTTTAAAAAATAAGGAACAAAACTTTCTGCAAAGCCATCTCCTCGAACAGGTTTAATAGATTCTAATTCATTACAAGATGTTTCATCTTCTTCATATTCACATCTATTAGCAAGAGCAACCATCTTCTCACATTTTGCTTTTTGTTCAACATCAAGATTAGCCTCGCAATTACAAGTTCCAGGATCATCTACACAACTTCTAATCTCCAACATTAATTTAACAAATAATTTTAGTTGAATATCTTTCAATTCTTCTAATTCTTTTTCAAGTCCAGGAATAGCAGTTTCAGGATCACATATCTCTTCTTGTAACATTAAAGCAAAATCTTCTTTTGCAAGTTCAGTACAATACTCAAAAGTTTTTTCAGTAAGCTTTGCTGTTAATTGTGTTTTTTCTTCTTCTAAAAGATAGTCTTCAAATTCATCTGGAAGATCTTCTTCTTCATTTATTTTGTCTATAATTTCATCAACACTTGTTTTAATTTCTTCTGAAGTACCCAAAGAAACTTTTTCTTGCACAACCTGAAGTTTTTTCTTCGCCCTTTCTAAATTTTGGATTGCTTTATCTTCTCCCTGATTTTGAGAATTAATTATTGCTGAATCTACTTCTTTCTCTCTAATATCTAATGCCAATCTAACTTTATTATCTCCTCCTGAAAAAACTAATTTAACATTATCAATAAATCTATCAAAACCAGAATAAACTTGAGCTTGCTCCTGAGCTAGAACTAATGGAGAAACTAACAAGACTCCCAATAAAAGTAAAACTATCATGCCTCTTTTCATAAATTAAGTAGGAAAAGATTACTTATAAATTAATTTAAAAAAGGCCCGGACCAGGTTTAAAACTTTTCGTTAAATTAGTGGGGAGTTAAGTTTATTTTAATGAAACATAGGTTTAAATTTTTTTAAAGATTGCTAGAGATTCAGTCTAAATAATATCACGCTAACCAGATAGTTTTCCCATACAATAATCTAGAATTAATTAAGCGAGTATACTTCTAATCTCGTTTAACTGCA
>CAZJVQ010000006.1:16637-19697 GCA_964549605.1 Candidatus Woesearchaeota archaeon
TGCATGTACCCCAATACGACTATAACCACCATCCTGAGGGAACTCTGAGTAAAATTGAGCCCGCTCACTATTCACCATAAATGTATGAACTAAGCTTGATGGGGCCAAAAAACAGAAATCTCCTTCACTAACATTTTCTCTGGGTAATCCTTGACTTGTCGGATTATCTAACCATGAATCTAAGGATATTCCTGGACCTCCTCCAGCTAACCATGGAAGCCTATCTTTCAATAAAGTATCTTCATCTAATTTCTCTGCTTTTGTCTTATTTCCTGTCAAAACATATAATCCATCTCTTCTCTTTTCAAAGAAACCATCGAGCCATGTTGCTCTCCAAGGATTTCCAATCTGACTTATTTCTTTGTAAGGTTCTTTGCTCCTAGAAAATATGCCTCCCCTTAAATATTTCAATGTTTGAACAAGTTCTAATATAGTTGGCATTGCGAGTTGATTTTTTTGAAGAGCTTTATGAGTTTCATACCAATTTTTTCCAAGATGAGTTTTTTGTTTTGCAAAATGCAATTTGGCCGTTGGGATATAAATAAAATCTTCTTTTAGAGACATAATTCTCGGAGATTTTAGGCATTTAAAAAACTTTTGAATTAAATTCTTTTACCAAATCCTAAAGCAACAATTCCGTTTTTTATTATTCTTGGTGTGCTTGGCCATTGATTATACATATCAAGAGCTTCTTCAAGGGAATGTTCTAGGAAAACTTTTTCTAAGCCAACTGAACCCAACATTCTTTTAACGCAGGGTTCCCAAGAATCTTCATCCTCTTTGAGTCTAAAATGTTGGACATCAGAAATTTCATATTTCAAAATGGGTAAATCTAATTGTTCGAATGTGGAATCATCAACAGGAATAACAAGAGCAAAATCGCCTACTTTCGCTTTAGTTAATTGTTTTTTTGGATTTGAATTATCAGGAGCTCTTGTATCATAAGTTTTTTCCCCACTTTCAATTAATTTATACACAGATAAAACTGTCTCCAATGGCCATTCTCCCATAGAAATGTTGTGTTTCTGGGATTTATAATATTTCTCTTTTTAAAAAACGCCCGGACCAGGAATCGAACCTGGCCGCCCCGAAGGGCCAAGAGTTCCAGTCTTGTGCAATAACCGCTATGCGACCCGGGCAATTAATATTAAGAAGAAAGTTTATTTTTAAATGTTTTAGATTACCTCACATCCAATTATTCAAATAATTAATAAGTTCAAGAAATTTGGGATGATCGTCCAACATCCATTCAGTATGTCCAACCCCTTTGATCAAATGCAATTGCTTTGGCCCAGGATACACTTTAAACAAATCAATTGCCTCTCTTTTTGGATGAAGTTTATTTTTATCCCCATGAAGAATTAACAAAGGCAATTTTTTGAAAAATCTTTTATTTGTAACTTGAGAAATCGGAGAAAAATGAAGCAAAGATTGTCCAAACTGAATTCCAACTTTTCCGCCATAACCAGAATATTTTCTTAAGACATTATCAACATAAGATTTAGTAACTTCTTCTGGCAAAGGATAAAGAATAAACGGATCAACTTTTTTCTTTTTTCCAGTTTTAATTTCAGAAAGCCGATTTCTCAAAAGCCACTTACGGAAATCATTCATTTTTTTCTTTCCACGAATCTGCTCTTGCCATTTCCATCCATCATAAAATCCATTAATACAAACTAACTTTTTAACATGCGGAATAATTTCAACCGCCTCAAGAACTAAACCAGCGCCCATTCCCCAACCAATCAAAATTATTTTTCTTCCTTTTGTTTGTCTATTAATTTCAGTAACATATATGCAAGCATTTTCAATATCTTTTACTTGATCCTCCATAACAATCCTATTTCTAGGGCCTTTACTTTTTCCAAAGCCACGATAATCAAAACCAAAACAAATGTAACCTTTCTGCGTAAAAGCTCGCGCAAATCTCTCTGGATGAATGCTTTTCAAACCAGTATAACCAGAACAAATAACAAGAATGGGTTTACTTTTACTTACTTTAGTTTCGGGATAATAGAAAGAACCATCTAACTTATGCGTATCGCTATAAAAGCTAACGTCCTCTTTTTTCATGTTCTATTAAAACAAATACTAAATTTTATATAAAGTTTGTGAAAAAACTACTTCATATAATGTTTATAGAAAGGTCTTGCCCCAAATAATACTACTGCTGCAAAGAAGTACCATGCGTTAACAGAATGTACCCAAGTCATTGCTGCTGGCCAAATTTGGATAACAAACAAAGTTAAAGCTGCAACAGATAACTTAATCAATCCAACATCACCATGATTCAGAGTCTTTATTTTCTTTTTTAAAAATGATATCATTTATACACCTCCTTCTTAAAATAAATAAGAAAATATATTATTTAAATGTTAATAATTAATCAAACCAATCCAACTTCATATTTCTAGGTAATTTTTTTATTGCATATTCACATTTGCACGCATCTGATTTATCTTTGCACGGCTGAACCCTAAGAAGTTCTTTGAAACCTTTTTTGTAAACATACTTGCTCCCTTTTCCTTCCGCGTGCGCTTTCATTCTCTTATCAACATCATTAGTCACACCAGTATAATAAGAACCATCTTGACATTCTAGAATATAAACATACCATTCTTTTTCCATTTTATTAATCAGCCAATCAGATTTAAATAACTTAATTCTTTTTTAGAATAATGAATAAAAGAAAATTAGTTCGTTTCTCAATCGGTTTGTTAAATGTATTAATTATTCTTGCACTTATTTTTAGCCTGATTAATTATCAAGTTCTTAACAAAGAAGTTTCGCAATTGATACAAGTTTGGGGATTGGTGGCAATGATTCTTTTCATAATCGCTTTGGAAGGTGCACCTGTTTTCGTTGGGCCTAGCGTAGTTACCGCAGCAATGTTGGCAACAGACACATTCAATCCAGGATTCATCTTATTTGTATTCCTAGCATCTGCAATAGTTGGAAATATAATTTATTATTTCATTGGATATTTCTCAGGAGAAAAAATCCTAAAATACTTCAAGAAAACGGACGTAAAAAAATACAAAAAGAATTTCAAGAAATATG
>CAZJVQ010000006.1:19707-21632 GCA_964549605.1 Candidatus Woesearchaeota archaeon
AAGGGCCGCAATGATTATTATGGCTATTTCCCCAATTCCATATTTGCCAACTCTTGCAGGAGTTTTCAAGGAAAAATCAATAAAGCTTATTTCAGAAGTTTTAATTCTTAGATTACTTAGACATGGTGTTGTTTTCACATTCTGGTATTTAATCATTAAAGGATTTTAGAAGAATTATAGATAAATAACATCAGTCAAAGTATAATTCAATGTTCTATCTCCAAGATCCACATCTGCAATCTTAAGAGAATCGTCTTTTGGTAAATCGGCAGCAATTTCCTCTAATTTTGTTCTTAATTCTCCCACAGTTTTTGGCACTCCAATATCATATGTGGTTCCAATAAATACCTCAAGATAATGATCTTCCTTTTGTTCGTCTTTCATAATTTCTCAATAAATAAATGATTTTTAAACATTGTTGTAATCGAAAAAGCCACAGCTAATAGCATTATTTTTTCTCAATTCTTTTACATTCCAAGTAATTTATGAACTAAAAACGCTGGCCAAACAAATGCTTTTAACACTCCAACAAATCCCATTCCGAAACTTGTAGCTGTTGTCACATAATAAATCACTGCTCCGATGAATCCAAGACCATACATGTTTCCTCCATGTGAATGATGGGATCCAACTTTGCAACATTTTGCCCAAGCTTTAAACTCTTTTTTATCTACTTTTTTCTTCGCCATATTGTAAACAAGAAAAAGTTGTTTTTAAATTTTCGGAAGAAAAACGCCCCTGCCGAAAGAAGAAAACTTATATATAAAATCTGATTTATAATTTAATATGATTCTTATAATTGATAATCATAAAAAGAGTGAAAGAGCTCGCCTAAAGAAAGAGTACTATCCTTTTTTGAAGAAAAAAGGTCTGAGTTATAAAATAAAAAATTTGAGAAGTATCAACTTAGAGGATACAAAAGATTTTGATGCCATATTATTAACTAGCGGTAGCGTTGGCTGTAGCGTTGATTGTGATGCTTCCTCTTTCGATATTAATCATCCAATCTTTTCAAAGGAGATAAATATAATTAAAAAATCGAAAAAACCTATCTTTGGCATATGCCTTGGTTTTCAAGTTATATGTAATGTTTTTGAGGGGAAAATCAAAGAACTGCCACAAAAGAAAAAGGGGATAGAGAAAATAGAGATTAGAAAGAAAGATGACATATTCATGAATTGTCCCAAATCTATAAATGTTTCTGAGAGAAATAAATGGGTTGTTACCGAAGTTGGTAAAAATCTGAAAGTGCTTGCAACATCAAAAGACGGTATAGAAGCTGTTAAACATAAGACAAAACCTATTTATGGTGTTCAATTCCATCCTTTTATAACCAAAAACAATCAAGGCCACAAATCTTTTGAGAATTTTCTTAAATTATTTTAAAACGCCCCTGCCGGAGTCGCGGCCTTTAGGTCATCCCTTGTGGAAACCCGGAGGGTGAGACTTCCAAGAAAAATTAATACGCCCCTGCCGGGAGTCGAACCCGGGTTACCTGCGCGACAGGCAAGTGTCATAGCCGTTAGACCACTGAGGCTTTTGTTCCAGAGAAATTCACAAAGCAAAAGACTCTGCGAAGCTCTGAGGCATGAAAATAGCTTAGTAGAATTTGTTTTTAAATCTTACTTGTTCCCTTTCTTAGGCTATGCGTATGCCCAACGCTTACTTCTCTTTCTTTATTACCTTCTTTCCACACATAATACATCTGTCTACAATTTTGAACTCTTTTTTAGTCCTGAATTTCATTGGTTTTGAGGGATGACAAAAGATAGTTTATTGAGAATATAAATGCTTTTAAGGAGAATTTGCTCTAAAAAGAAATGGTTCATGCTTTTGATTTGAAAAAAAGCAGATTGATTCTTATTAGAAATAATATTCATTATCCTTTAAGGATAATTCAAAATATAATTGAAAGGAGGTTTAAA
>CAZJVQ010000007.1:0-8741 GCA_964549605.1 Candidatus Woesearchaeota archaeon
TAGCCTGGTAGCCTTTCAGGTTTGGGACCTGACGACCCCGGTTCAAATCCGGGCAGCCCCATTTTAACAAAATGCCAACAAAGAAAAAAAAATCATTATCAGCAGCAAGATTCGGTGCCAGATATGGTAAAAAAATCCGAGCTAATGTTGTAAAAGTAGAAGTAAAACAAAGGAAGAAACAAAAATGCCCTTTCTGTGAAAAGGAAGGAGTCAAAAGACTTTCAAAGGGAATTTGGAAATGCGCTAAATGCGATAAAAAATTCGCCTCAGGAACATACTATTTAGAATAAAATGACAACCTACAAATGTTTTAAATGCGAGAAGAAGATCCTAAACAAAGAACTTGACAAGAGATTCGTGTGCCCACATTGTGGAAGCAAGATTTTCTACAAGTCCCGAATTAAGGTCAAAAAAGTAAAAGCAATTTAATAAAATGGAAGAAGACACACAAAAATTACAAGAAATACAGATTTTGGAGCAAAACATTCAGAACATAATGATGCAAAAACAATCATTTGATTTTGAATTATCTGAAACTTTATCTGCCCTAAAAGAAATAGAAAATTCTGGAGATGAAGTTTACAAAGTTGTTGGGCAACTTATGATTAAATCTAACAAAGAGAAGATAAAAGAAGAGCTATCTAACAAAGAAAAATTGATTGAATTAAGAGTTAGTTCCCTCGAGAAACAAGAAAAATCCTTTAGCGAAAACCTAGAAAAATTGCGTGACGAAATGCTAAGTAAAAAGTAGTGAAAAAAGTTACGAAATCTTTATAAATCTCAGCTATGTCTGGATAATATGGTTTTTAATAAGATAAAAAATATGATGTCAAGTTCTGATGAAGCTATTGGTGATGAATATTTAGAATTAGATTTAGGGCAAGAGAAAAAAGACAAAAAAGTTATGGTGATGTTGTTCAATTTGAAGCAATACGAAGATGTTAATCAAATTCTTGCTGCATTAAGGGAAGGATACACAATTGCAGTTATTGATATTAAAGTTCTAAAACAAAAAGATTCAATCGAATTGAAAAGAGCAGTTTCAAAGATAAAGAAAACAATTGAAGCACTTGAAGGAAGTATTGCAGGATTCGGAGAAAATACAGTTATTGCAACACCTTCTTTCGCAAAAATTCACAAAGAACCAGAACCTAAAGCTCCAGAAAAAGACAGGTTCGACTATTAATTCAAAATGAAATATCAAATAAATAGGGAATATCATGGTCCTTTTCCTCCCGATTCTACATATGACTCAAAGGAACCAAAATCTGGGACTATTCCTCCAAAGCCAAAAGACGAAAAGAAATCATTAACTTCTAAGTTAGTTAATTATTTTTTCTAAAAAAACTACACTGGTAAAGTATCCATTTTCAAGTGCCTGTGCTAATTCCCATTTTAATTACTTAATTTGATTTAGTTTGTAAGTTATCGAATATTGTCCATTCCAATAATATCCATTTCCTTTCTGATCTCTAAAGTGAACACTATGTTCATCAAAACCTTCCACAATAACATCTTTTTTTTCAACAGAATTCTCTCCAGATATCAAAACTATTTTCTCAACATTTTTCCCCAGAATATTAGGTCTTAAATTCCCAGACATTTTAAATTACCACTTTCTATCCATTCTAAATTTCATACCCAATTCTTCAAAATAAGGGTTTATCGTATAATCTCATTTTAAAATTCCTTTGTATCCATTTTAAATTTCGTATCCCATTTTAATTATACTTTAGCAATACTGAAAACAGTTTTTAATGCTACTATGATTGTTGCCGGCGCGAATAATGCTATTAACGCTCCAAAGACAGAAGTAACTGCATCACCAACTCCTATTCCTATTAAAGATCCTGTAACTCCATCCATACCAAAGCTACTAATAATAACCAAAACAGTTCCAGCTAATAAGAAAGTTTGAGTATCTTTTCCCGTAACATTCATGAATCCTACAGTAATTCCTAAGAGAACTAAGATTGCATAAATCTGAGCACTATAAGCTGTCAACAATGGAATTGGAAGCGCCGTCGTGGAAAGCCCGATTGCAACTGCAAGAACAACTCCAACAACAAAAGCCCATGCACCAACTGTATTCTCTTGTGATTTTAACATTTTCCTCTTTTAAGACCTATTAATATAAGATATAGGATATTTAAATCTTCCTCACCGTCAATTCAAATAAAATTCAACAAACTTTATAAACTATTTTTGCCAATCACTTTTATTGAAAAGAGTTAAGATGAAAAATAAAATTTTTATTACGTTTTTGTTGACCTTGTTTGTTGTCAATTTTATCTCGGCAGAAGTTACTGAAATTAATGTTAGAACTTTACCTGGACATGAAATTCAATTAACAATTCTTGATGCAAAAACTGAAGGATTCCAAGTATTACCAGATGGAAGAATGATGGGAACCTCAGACAAAAATGGTTATGTTGTAGGCCTAGATGGAGAAACATTATTCAAATACGGCGGTGGAGAATTTTCTTTCAAATTAAACGCTTTTGTTAAAGATATGGAAGGAAACACAGTATTCTCTCAAAGATTAGAAGAAGAATTTATTGCAGGAACTCCAATTGACGTAGAATTCTTTCCCGATGGAAAAACAGCAGCAGAAATTTTCCCAGAACCAGAACCTATTGTAGAACAAGTCCCAGTTGAAGAAGTAGCTGAAGAAGTAGTTGAAGAAGAGTCAAATACAGTATTATCAGGGGCAGTAGTGCTTGGAGATTTTGTTAAAGGAAATGTTCCTTATTTAGTTGGAGGCGTTTTAGTAATAGTATTATTTGCAGGTGGAACAGTTTTAGCCAAGAAAGGAAAACTACACATGCCTAAACTACACATGCCTCATTTTGGAGGAAGTAAGTCAAGTTCAAGCAGTTCTCAAAGTGATAGGGAATTGATAGATGATGCTGAAGAAAAGATAAAAGAAGCACAAGAAGAGATCGCAAAAATTAGAAAAGAAGGGAAAGGGGAATTGACGGAGAAAGAGAAAAAAATAATCGAAGCAAAAAAGAAACTTATTGAGGATCAAAAAGAATTGCAAGATTTAACAGATGCCAAAGACTAATTTTTCTAGAAAACATAATATATTTCTCTTAACAGATATCTTTATAAACCATTAAATTCTGCTCAAAGTTATGAGTTTGAAGATATTCAGTTTGTTAACAGCATTTGTTTTGTCAGTATTTCTATTCACAAGTATGGCAAGTGCTGTAAGTTTAGCTGAAATTGATGAGGAGTCAATAATCATTCCCTCAAATGTTTCTCATGATGCTGGATCATTTGATATTGTTTTTAATTTAACAAATACTGGTACTGCTGAAGGGGAACTTGATTTTGTATCTTCAGAAATAACTGAAAATGCAAAAATAACTTTTAATGATGATTTTATTGAAACGGATGAATCTGGAGATGTAACAGAAACAATTACTGCAACAGTCACCTTTGATGCGCATCAATCAGGAACTATTGAAGGGATTGTAAGTGTTCTTGGACAGCTTATGGCTAATCCTGTATCATTCCAGTTCTCGGTAGAAATCCTACCTTTATCCTTACTTTCAATAACTTCAGAAACAATGGCTCAAGATGAAAATACTTCTGAATTCACAATTACAAACGAAGGAAACGTTGATTTAACAAATATTGAATTGACTGTAACAGATGGTTTTGTTGTTACTATTGTTGATGAATCTAACTTAGATCTTTTAACAAATACTTTCGATTTAGCTGCTGGAGTTCCACAAGTTGTTACAGTAACAAGAACTACTACTTTAGATGATTTGGATTTAGGAACAAATGAAATAACAATTACTGCAAAAGCGGACGATGATCCAGCAACAACTGCTTCAGGAACATTAACAATCGAGAAAGTTTATTGTGAAGAAGGAGAAATTACATCAAACATAAAATTAGTTGAAGTTAGAGATAATTCTCAAGGAATGGGAATGGGAACCTCTTAAAGAAGTAGAATTAACAGTTGAAGTTGAAAATACTGGAAGCGAAAGCGAAAAAGTTACAGTTGAAGTAGGATTATATAACGTTGATAAAGGAAAATTCGTAAGATTAAGCGATGACGACAGAGAATTAAGCGATTCAATTAGAATTAATGACGATGATTACGAGAAATTTAAATTTGCATTTACTCTTCCAGCAGACTTAGACGAAGATGATGAATACAGATTATATGTTAAAGCTTACAAAAAAGGAGATGAAGAAGTTAAATGTGTAAGCAAGACAAACTTTGACGGTGGAAGTTCAAGCGTTTTCTCACAAAAGATTGACGTTGTGATGGATGATGAAGTGGGAGTAGACGAATTAGTATACTCTGAAGTTGTTTACTGTGGTTCTACAAATGCTGTAAACTTCAAATTATATAATTTCGACTTAGGAGACGACGAAAAAATGAGAGTAAACCTTTACAGTAACGCACTTGGAATCGATTTATACTCAGAAGAGTTCGAACTAGATGAAGGAAGATATGAAGAATTATTCTTTGACTTAACAATTCCTAAAGACGCAATGGAGAAGAATTATGATATTAAAGTTATTGTTGAATATGATTATAGAGAAAGCAGCGATGCATTTATGAGTTCTAACGATGACAATTCATTCTCAATAAGCGTAAAAGAAAATTGTGAAATTCAAGAAGACCTTAATGATACAGAAACAACTGATTCTAAAGATGAAACACCTGGATTCTTCAGTAAAATAACTGGAAGCGTTGTAGGAATGGGCGATTCTGACGGATGGTACTTATGGGTAATCGGCGCAGTAAACGTAATCCTAGTATTCTCAATAATCTTCGTAGCAGTAAGAATGTTAAGAAGATCCGCTTAAAATGAATTCTTTAGTTCTAGACAATCCAAACGAATTTGTGGAACATATTAACTATGCACACGAGATAATAAATAGTCCAGATAAAAGAAAATATTCTTTGAATCTTAGCTCAGAGTCAAATTTGAAAGCTCATGAATCTAAAATGAATTATCTTAGACAATATGTCTCTGTTCCAGCAATAAAAGAATTAATTGGTGGCGTAGAAAAAAGAGTTAATGAATTTAAGGAATCAATAAATGGTCCAGACATCTGATCTACTTCTTAAAAATTTTATTATATAGTTTCAATCCAAAACTTTTCTCTTCTTCAAACTTGACTATAATTACTCCTATTAAATATCCAATAAGCCCTCCAGCAATGATGTCGCTCATAAAGTGCAATCCAAAGTAAACCCTTGAGAATGCAACTAATAACGCGAAAGCAACCCATATATACTTCAATTTAGGGAACTCTTTAGATAGGATCGGTATAGCACAGAAGACTAACATTGCCTGAAAAGAAGGAAACGAAAAATTCCATACAAGATGACTATTAGACTTCAAAACATCTAAAGTTGAAACAATTGCTTGTTGGAAAGGCCTTTGTCTTTGAACAATCACTTTTAATAAAAAACTTACAACTACTGAAAGCCCCAAAGTCAACCATAACGGAAAAATCCATCTTCTCTTATGATCTCTCCATAAAAACAGACTAGTTAAGAAAAAGAAAACTATTATTTTGGAACTCACAAAAGTAATTCCTAAGAAAAAATTATTCAACAAATCAGTTCTAATTAAAGAAACTCCTTTTGAGATTTCAGAATCAAAATAAAAACTAACAAAACCAATCAAAATTATCAAAAATAATAAAATTAATTCTTTGTTTCGTTTCATCTAAATTTTAATATTAAACTATTTAAATAGATTTTTACTATTGACTAGATGAAAGAAATTAACAAAAAGTTTTTGGCAATTTTTCTAAGATACACAATAATGTTCCTTATCGCATTACCTAACTTTTGGATTTTTTACACTATTTTTACACCCTTAACAGTCCAATCAGTTTATTTCATTCTAAATTTATTTTTTGAAGTCTTTCTAACGGGAAATATTATAATTCTGAACGGACAAATCCCAATTGAAATAATTCCCGCATGCGTCGCAGGATCGGCATATTACTTACTATTAATACTAAATCTCTCAATATTCAAAATAAAACTTTCGGACAGATTAAAAATGATCTCACTTTCTTTCCTAGCATTCTTTGTAATAAATGTACTAAGGATTTTCATACTTTCAACAATGCTTTTGTCTAACTTCACATTATTTGTGATAACCCACCAAATTTTCTGGTACGTGATGAGCACGGCATTCGTAGTCGGAATATGGTTCTGGGAAGTAAAACTTTTCAAGATAAAAGAAATACCTTTCTATTCAGATTTCAAATTCTTATACAAAAAATCATTACTAAGAAAATAGCTTGATAAAACCAAGAGTTCCCATTAAAACAAGAATCCCTGCAATTAAAACTCCAAGAGAAATTGATAAGATGCTTTTCTTTCTATCCAATCCCAACAACCAAGAAACCAAACAACCGCTCCACGCCCCCGTTAAGGGTAATGGCACGGCCACAAATAAAACTAATGCAAGAAATCCTAGAGACTCATGCTTCCTTTCAAACTTATCCACTTTCCTTTGAAATCTTTTAAGAAAGAATTCAAAATTTTTCCTATAGAACTTAATTTTCATAAAATAGGAATGTAAATGGTCAAGGAAATAAAATACGAAAAAAATTAGTAAAATATTTAACAAAATTACTAAAGAAAAAATAAGACTAATGGATACGCCCTCTTCTATCGCATAAGTTATCGCAACAGGTAATCCAAGTCTTAATTCAGTAAGAGGCATTATGGTTAAAAGAAGAGCGTAAAAGAGCTTCAGTCCCATTCTTATTCTTCACCTATTTTCTTAACAAGGGATTCAACAAGATATCTCTCAGTTACTTCCAAGATTTCACAATCTGCTGCTTGCAAAATATAACAAGCAGGACCAGCAAACTGGCTAATTGCCGAAATATCTCCAGTTTGAATTTTCATGTGACCATACCTTCCTTGAGGATCACAAGTCGCATTATCATCTGTTATGAACTCAGTACCAAAAACCTTCAGAACTTGTTGAAGATTCCGAATAGCTAATTCTCCATCTCCTTCACAATCTAAAGAATTGGTTGCATTCAAAACAAAAACTTCAGGGAAATATATGTTCCCTTGGAATGGAACATTTTTTTCTAATTCCCTAGGATCATTTCTGAGATAAACATTATAATTAACTTGTCGGTTATCTAATGTAGCTGGAAATGAAGTATGGTAAAAAATAATTTCTCCAACTGGCATAACATCAAATTTAATGCCCCTGTATTCAAAATTATTAGAGTTATAGATTACAAGATAGCTTCCAAATATAACTAAAATCAATACGGCCAGCACCCCAAATACTTTTCCAAGAATTTTATTTTCTTCACCAACTTGTTTTTTCGAAGGTTTTTCTTCAGAACTTTCAGTAGATTCTTTTTTTAAAATCTTTTCTTTACCTTTCTTGATAATCTTGAAATATTCAACTATTTTTTCTTTAACTTTTTTAACCATTTTATAATTTGTAAAATAAGCTTTTTAACTTTTGTGGAGATCCTGTTTTTCGCGTACCTACTTGTCTTGTGCCCTCTCGTGACCTTTAGGTTATTAGAGGTTATGTCAATGGCTATGCTACTCCCAATATTTTATATAAAAAACCATCAGTCAGCTTTATTAAATCTTCCGTTTTCCCTTCGATAAACAAACAATTATTTTGTTGTTTTATTTCACTTTTATCACTTTCTTTAATGATTATAAAATTATCTTCACAAGTTTTAATTTGAGAATCATTACACAATCCCTCTAAACAAGCATTTTCCATACTATCTACAAATTCAAATAAGTTAGTTTTAATCTCAGATTTTGCTTGAGCATTTTCAGAATAAATGTAAAGCGGTTTTGCTTCATAATTTAACAAAAGATTGATCAAAGAATCCGATTTGATGACTTGTGAAGGATTATATCTAAAAATCAAATTCATTCCATTAAAATCTAAAACCCAGAATCCACTTTGTTCAGTAAAATCAAATCCATTAAAAGTTGTTACTTCTTTTTCCACTTCAGAATTCTCTTCAGTTCCGCCAAAACTTTGAAACGCATAACCTAGAATACTAGAAAACATTATGAATATCATACCCAAACTTAAAAGTATTTTGTTCATTCTTTTTTTCTTATGTGCAACACTTTGGGAAATTATTTTTCGCATGAGTATTTTTACAAATAATAGTATAAAAACTTTTATTTGATACAGCTTTCGCTAGGTCTTAAAAAAAGAAAAAAATTAAAAAGAAAAAAATTAACTAGGCTTAGTTATTTACTTCTGAAAAAGCTAAACTACCAGTAACTCCAGTCTTACCTCTGTATTCCTTACCTGGTGTTGTATCAACATCAGCAGGAGAGTTAACTAATTTACTTGCAGCAGCTTGTGTATCAGCTTTATCATAACCAGCAACAACTAAAGCAACCTTTCCAGATGAGAAAGCATTTCCTACAGTCTTAATCATATATTCTCCTGATCCAACGTTTGTTGAACCGGTGAAATCTGCAGCACATGAGCCCTTTGCAAGTCCTAAAACTTCCGCAGTAGCTGAGTTAACACAACTTCCACCTACAAGAACAACGTGTCTATCTGTCCATGAAGTTTTCTCATTATCTTTGAAGAGTAATGATCCCGCTTCAGCTCCAGATACGCTTACTCCAGGATTACTTATGTATACATCAGCTTCAACTTCACTACCATGATAAATTAACTTTATATGATCTGGTCCTGAACTTGGCTTATCGTATAAAATTTCAG
>CAZJVQ010000007.1:8751-16367 GCA_964549605.1 Candidatus Woesearchaeota archaeon
ATGTGAAATCTCTCCAAACTTTGCTATCTCCAATTTCTTTAGAAACAGCGTCAGTGCTAGATGTTACTATTGAACTAACTTGAGCTTCAGGCGTTCCATCCCATCCAACAGTCACATTAAGCCAATCTCCGGAAGCAACATTGTCATCCTTGTCCTCTTCCCAGAAAACAACTTCATAGGTAACATTACCATGTCCATCATTTCCATTAACTAGATGGTCTGTGAAATTTATTGAACCAGGTGTAGCTACACCAGTGGCTGCAGTGTATGGTAAGAAAACTTTCATTCCTTCTTTAGAATACAATGTATGGAAATTAGTGTTAGGAGTTGCGTTTCCAATAATTACTGTTTTAGCAGAATGGGAAACTTCATAAACTTTTATCTCAGCGTTTCCTCTGGTAAATGAATCTCCATTCTTAACACCTGTTTTAGCATTTGTCCATGCATTATTTAGACGGTATTGAAAATCTACTTTATCAGAACCACTAGTTGGATCTTGCCAATTTGTAGCTTTCATCAAGTAAGATTCTCCATCATTTGGATCTGCCCATGTTGCCACGAAATAGTCATCAGTGGATTTAGTGAAAGTCATGGACGTATTATGTCCTGTGACAGCATATGGGCTAACGGGTGTACGTAACAATCCAGTTGCATCTTTCCCAATTCCAACAAAACTTCCAGCAATAGTAGCATAAAGAAGAGGAATATCTTCTACACTATCTCTAAGTGGAAAATTGTTCAAACCAATAGAAGTACTATCTGTATCTTTTATCTCTATAGTTTCTTCAGCAGGGTAAGTCACACCTCCAAAAAGTAACTTAACAATTTCAAATCCAGGCATAGTCATATCCATATCAGTTGTAATAAAATCAAGATCTTCTGTTTTCCATTGAAGTTTAATATCAGATAACTTGTCCCCAGTAGAGTCGTTAGTTATCCAAACTGTAAGTCCAGAAATACTATCATCATTAATTTGAAGATCTGAACCACTTGTCAATTTCAATTTACCATTTCCAATACTAAAGTCAACTTTACTGATTCCAGATTCTTTTCCATCATACTTAATATCTTTGATACCTACATAAGATCCATCAAGTAGTTTTTGTGTGTCACCTTCTCCTAAAGAGTTAGTTACTTCCCCATCTATATTAAGACTAATTTCAGTACCACTACCTAAAAAATCTATGGAAACTTCATGTCCAGATACTGTTGCAGTTTCTCCTTGAGTAAGAATAGTATCTTCTGCAGAATCTAATAATGTAAGTATTTTATTTACTCCACTACTAGAATTTGATAAAACATAATAGGTTTTTCCCATAAATGTTAAATCTGCAGTAACCATATCAGATATAATTGGTTCATCACTAAAATCTAAAGTATAATTTAATACTTCTGCATCACTAGCAAGTCTAAATCCAACAGTTGGTTCTTTTTCTCTATAATCACTTTCTGTGAACATAGTTAACCGAACTCCTGAATTAATTTGAATCTTTTGACTGAAATCAAATTCATCATTATCATTATCTATAAATTTACCGTCTGTTAAAAGACTTGGTAACTCATCATAATCTATTGCAGATGCAACGACAGTAATTATCGTGTCTCCCAAATGGAATTTTGTAGAAGATTTTTCAAATTTATATGAATCTCCTTCACCACTAACTATTCCAGCTGATCCTGAACTAACTTTAGTAGCTAAATAATCTGAGATGTCTCCAGCTGCAACGCTATCATCCACTCCACTTCCTGTTCCTGTAACGACTGCTACTCCTGTAGTAGATTGTCCAGAGAAAGGTGCGGGGAATGCAGCAGCAGCGGCAACTCCCAAAGTCATTCCTATCATTAAAGCGCTTGTTCCGATTGCTGTTATTTTTTTAAACATTCTTTTTTAAACCCCCTTTCAGGTTCTTTAACCATAATTGTCTACGACAATTTCCCATCAACAAAAATCATAGGGTTAGATTTCTGTTGTATATGAGTATGTGTTTATCCCCTATAAGACCACTCTTACGAGTGCGTAATACAAGGAATTAATTTTTCTTTAAAAAGGTTGTCGTCAAAAATCCAACCAACCTACTAAAAACACTCTTCTTTCAAGGTTTTACTTATAAAGGTTATGGTGTCATTGTTGCATAAATACATATGGTATTTTCAGAGTAATCGAAAGCTTTATCAACATAGGGTATTTTTTAGTAATATATTATAAAAAAAGATATATATCTACAAAGATAGCATTAAATATATCTAATCGAAAATAATAGATATCAAATGGCAACAAAAACAAAGACAAGAGAAATAACAATAATTGAATCCCAAGGAGCTTTTTCTATATTTAGGAGAGGAAGAACTCACAAAAAAGATTATGACTTTTCTGGAATCGCGGCCTTAAGACAATTACTAAGTAATGAGAAGGCAAGAATCATAGATGTAATCAAAAATGAGAAACCAGGATCAATTTACGAGCTAGCTAAGAAGTTAGGAAGAGGATTTAAATCAGTAAATGACGATATTAAACTGCTTGAAAGATTTGGATTCATTGAATTAACTGCAGAAAAGACAAAAGCAAGAACAAGACATCGTCCAGAAGTTGTAGTGGATAATATTTCAATTAATATTAAATTGTAGTACCTAATAGTAAACTCTAAATCTTATAAACACCATCCTTCTACTTTTACTAAAATCAGGCTGAGCCTCTTTTAAATTTAAGGTTTTATTTCCTTTTTCGATTGATAAAATATTAGATTCTTCAGAACTAATATTCAATTCATAACCTTTTATTGGCCTATCTGCTCCAACCTTCCAGCTTTCATCAATAATCCCTTTTAGAGTAGAATCAAGAACATCACAAGCAGGACGTCCATCACCACAAACATTCAAATTATCACATTCAATAATTAAGTCTTTAACAGTAAGGAGATCGTTTGTTCTATCTCTACAATCAGTAGTATATTCTAAAAAAGATCCAATAAAACTATCAATTTCATAACTTTCAACCGTTTCTTTCTGAGAATCTCTTAATGAAAAACTTATGAAAACCAAGATAATAACTGCAACTATAATTATGATTAATGCAAATCCAACCATTTCCTCTTGCCCTTTTTTATTATTTTTATCCATAAGCCACCATTATTTTTGCTAAATCACATTTATTTTCAACTTGTCCTTCAATATTTTCTTTTCGACATAATGAAACAAAATTTGAATGCTCAAAAGAAAGATTCCCTTCTCTTATTTTGATTATGTTGCAATTAGGATAATTTAAAGTTGTACACTCCACATTTTCCGAAACAGGATAAATTTTCCTAACTTCTATGTTGGTAACGTCCCAAAAATCATCATAACGATCGATATTTTTCTTTAACATCATTATTTTATCTCCATCAACACAGTTTAACTTATCATTTCCAAAAGATTCTCCACAGGAAAACTCAGGGGAATTTGCAAGCTTGGTTACAAGTAATAAAGCATTTTTCTCTTCAAGAATGGCCGCAGATTGCTTTAAGTTGGAAACTGAGATAACTAAGAAGAACATACCGACTAAAGCAAAAAACAAAGTCACAGCTATTAACATAAAAGCCATTTGTTGTATTTTCATTTGTGCTTTATTTCTAAATGCTACCATAATTTACATTCCGCAACTTTATTTGTATTATGAATATCTTCAGCAAGATTAACTATTGGCAGAAGACTTTGAGCCGAACTTCTAAAATTATTTTCCATATTTGCTAAAACTAACAAATCTGCATCAGTATTCGAGAAACATTCTTCTCTAGAAACAAAATTAGCCTTTTCAACATATAATTGAGATAATTGACTACCTCTTTGCATTAATCTATCAAGTTGACATTCATAAACACTATTATCTGAGAAGATAGCAGCATACATCAACGCATCACCTTCGAAATAATTTCTATTACCTCTTTTTTCAACATATCCAGAATTCATATCAACTTCAATATCACAATTTCCGTTAAAACAAACTTCAACACTATCCCTAGGACATTCTTCCAAGAATAAATTTTCTTGATTTAAGTTCTCAATTTCTTCTTCAATGTCTACTGGGGCATCAACAAAACAGTATTTTTTGTCGGAAGAAGTTATGTAAATAAGATCTGAAATTTTGAAAGGAAGATCAAAAGGTTTAGAAAACAAATAAAATTTTTTACCTTCTACAAAATTTTCAGAGAAGATATATTTATTAGAGAAGCCAACATCTATATCTGTTTCAGTCCATCCTCCAAAACTTTTTTGCGAAACTTTGATTACTTGTCTCCCGAAATAACCACTTTGATTGTTACATCTATTGTAAATTCGCGTTTCAGAAGGAAGAATCAATGAAGTAGTTGTAGCAGTTTCAAAACCAGTTTCTAAAGGATTTAATAAAACTCCAATTTGTTTGGAAGTTTGGGCGTCAATTGCTATTTCTTGAGTATCAGAAATTCTAACTACTGCATAAATTGCTAGAAAAACTATTGTGCCTCCGACAATAATCGCAAAAAGCCACGAAAAAGGTATACCTAAGAAACCTCTATTTTCCATTATCTTTCTATCGTGACTAGCGCTTCACCAAATTCTTTTTTAATTACTAATTTAATTTTTCCCTTAACATTTTCAAAACAATAAGGATTCTCAGATTGAGTTATTTTATTTAAAGCAATACTTCTTAACCATTTAGCGTCATTTCCATCAGCAGATCCAGCAGGATGAAAGAACATATTTTCGTTTTCGTGATAAAATTGATCCAGATCCTCATAGAAATCTTCATATTTTCCAACAGGGCTTCCAGATCTAAAATCAATGATACAAACATGTTTTATTTTAGAAGGTAAGAAATATTCTTTCTGCTGAACTCCTTGGGACCCTTTCCACATTTTGTCAACATCAGCTTGTAGATCTCTAGCGAACTTTGCAACTTGTGTTGAATTCTGTAACTCTAAAAATTTCTGAATCGCATAAAAAGCAAATCCAATAAAAATCGCCATTAAGATTATAGAAAAAATCATCCCGAAAGACATTTTCATCTGGCCCCTTCTTTTCATAATTAGATTAGAAAAATATTACTTATAAATTTTTAGACTTGTTCCTAAAAGTCTGTTGTCTTTGCAGTAATACTACATTGGTTTGGGAGAGGCTCGTTTCCAAATTCATCTCTACATTTGACGTACAAGTTTGAACCAATATCCCAATCAACAAAGTGACTTAAATCATCAGTTGTTGCAAGTGCTGTTCCATCATCGAAATTATAACTACAACCAAGTTCTCCTACTCCATAAACACATCTAGCTTCTTCAATTGTTATTAACTTCAAGTAAGTTTCCTCATGATAAGCTCTCACAACCAATGGAGCTTTATTATCTGAATCTACATCAAAGCTCATATTCCAATAATCAGTGTTTCCTCCAAGGTCCGTACATTTAATGAAGTATTCATAATTTCCCTCCAACAAGCCTAACTCCTGAGAATGTTCGTGTGAATTTGTGTTAAAGAATTCGTTGTAATCATTGTCATCTCCAGTATCACTGTAATAACAAGTAGATTCTCCATTATTAAATCCTGCAGAAGTTTCTACCTTGAAAGTTACTTTAACTAAACTAGATGAATCCTTAACGGTGTCCCCTTCTTCTGGAAGAACTGAATCAATAACTAAAGGTTGAGTTCCCTTTACAACATATTTGTAAGATTCCACATTAACATTTCTTTTTGTTTCTTCAACTTCTCTTGGTTGATCGAGACATCTTATATAGAATTCATTGTCAAATTTATTTTTCATTCCAGTAAGCGTTGCACTACATGTATAAAGTCCTCTTTCATCCATATCTTCAACATATTGATCACAAGAAGTCATCACATTTTCCATACTTTCATAGTCTCGGTCTATTTTACTCCATCTACACTCTGAAGGTTCGTTAACATAGAATTCAACATCTAGCGAACTTCGATTAAAGGAAATAGGATTTCCGTTAATGAAACTAGATGTTATTATTTGTGGAGGAGTTGTGTCTGGCCCTTTTTCTACACAGTATTGGAAAATAAAGTTTGCAATGTTTGAGTTTCCGTTAGCGTCTTCACATCTAATATAAGTTTCATAATCTCCGTCATTTTCAACTTCGATTCCTTCTCCAGCAGTGTTACTTGCTCCAGGAAGGGATAATGTGAAGGTGTGATTATATTGGAATAACCCTCCACTAATGAACATATCCATTTCTTCAAAACTAGGTTTTCTCAAACGATCAACCTTACATTTAGCAGGCTCATTTAATGTTACTCCGAAACTCAGAGGAGTGAAAGCAAGGGCACAACCCATGCTGTGATCTCCAACTTCAATCTGATCATTTGAATCTATTAATTCATTAGAAACTAAAACTCCTCTATCTGGAGGAGAGATAACTGTATTAGGATTGTAAGCATAATCTGTTCGCAATGCTCCCTCGAATGGTTCCATTATTGGTGGGTTAACGTCTTTTCTGTTTATCCAAACACAAGATTCTTCAGTTGTACCAGGGTTTACTAATTCACAAGCTTGTCCTAAAGATCTACATTGATATTCTGAACAAGGGAGCCCTCGGATGTTACATTCTTCACATTTCGATCCACTTATTGTTGGTTGCCAAGGATTACATGAAAATTCAACAACTTTTACATTTTCTCTTTTGTAATTATGTAAGAAATAGATTGCTGCTATACCGACTCCAGTATACAATCCCGCAGTAGCAGTATATCCTGCACCCTCAACTCCATGAGCTACAATAACGCCAATTGCTGCGGCATTTCCAAGATATTCAGTTTGCTCCGCTTCTAGTCCCAACATTGGTCCGAAAAGTTGGATTGCCGAATAAACTAAAAGTGCTACTCCAAGTCCATCTAAAAGCATGCCCCCAAATACTGAACCACTAAATCCTGGAGAAAGTCCTGCTTTATCTAATTCTCCTGCAGTAAGGGCTTCACCATTACAATAAAAAGCACATTTACCCTCAACATCATTAAGACTATATTCTCCATCAGAATTTTTTACCAATCTTCCCCCAATACTTCCATCTTCATTGTTAATATATCTTCCAACCATTGCGTCTGCATTAGCTGTGTAGTCTGGCGCAAGTCCCTCAGATTTAAAGGTTGTAGGATATTCTGCATCATAATCTCCTTCAGTAGTGTCCCCTGGTTGCGCAAATCTAGTGGCATCTTGAGTTGTCGCAGTTTTAGAAATTGCCTCAGCATCTTCTATAGCCCTTGTAGATTCTCCTTGAAGCTCTCTAAGCATTGCCCCTTCTGAAAGCGTCTCCCCTCCAGGACTAATCCAACCATCTGTTCCTTCCCTCACCCATATGTCTCCTTTAAGTTTAACACTTTCCATTGTCCCTGAAGGCCATTCACCATAAATTGATTCCAGTTCCTCAAAATATTTTGCTTGTATCTCAAGTTCTGTTTGCATCTCAGCATCTGTAAGCACATCTCCTAAACCAACGGTTCGATCTGTGGGAACCCACCCTTCAGGAAACCTCGTGTATTCATCTCCCCCTAATACCACTGTATCCGGAGGTCCTGTAAGGGCAGCTAGAGCACTAGGGGCTAGAGCCCGATTACCAATCGGAGTCACAACCACTGGCGGAGGTGTTGGA
>CAZJVQ010000007.1:16377-21122 GCA_964549605.1 Candidatus Woesearchaeota archaeon
AGCCGAAGTTATTCCTCTTGTAAGGGGTGGAGCATAGATTTTATTCAATTCTGTTGCAATGTCGGGACTAGCTATCCCCCAAGTATTACTCCCTGTCTAAGAATCTCCTCCAGATAATACTTCCCATCTATCATTATTATATCTATAGTCTCTGGAATCGTCTGGAAGACTATACGAAGATAAAGCATCATTTTCCAAACCACGAACCAACTCAACTTCACTTCCAATTGCATAAGTAATTGCGACAATTCCAATTACTAATAAAAATATTTGACTAAGAGCAACTTTTTGATAAGTCCCCATTCTTAGGCGACGTGTATGCCCAATCGCTGCTAGTTTTTTTTGAGAATTTATTTTTTTCATTTTACTATAATATTCCTCCTCCACCTAACAATCCGCCTCCACCACTATCTTCTCCACCTTCTCCTGCAGTTACTGTTGTGAGTCCAGCCCAGTCAGAAGTATAACCAGATTCTCCTATAAAGTTTGCAGAAACTCCACAATCTCCTAAAGCTACACACATTAATTGTAATTCACGATTCTTAGCATTACCTGGGAGACACTCAGCACCCTCTATAGGTTTTTCATCACTACCCACTCCTCCAACATTCTCTGAAACTTCTCCCAATACTCCTCCCAATCCTCTTTCATATTTAACGTCACAAGTATTACTTGCTTGTCCACATAATGACGCTGCATCAGTTTCAGGTTTCCAAAAATCAAAACCAGGAGCATATCTTGGGGCACAAACCCCTCCAGAAATGATAAGCTCCCCTCCATCAACCTTAACTGAATAAACACCTCCTGTAACCCACTCACAATCTCTTCTGGCAACATTATGACAGTCTTTTACATTATCTTGAGATACACAATCCTGCCAAAGATTAGGTCTACAAGCAGCAGTACTAAACTCTCCGATAGAGTCTTCTATACAAAGTTCCTGCCTATAGTCTGCACAAGGTTCAATAGTCACTTCCCCATTATAACATACTTTTCTAAAATCTCTACTTCCTGGAGAATTTTTAAGTCCATCAGAACTAGCAGAACTCACGCACCATGTCTCTCCATGATCTCTTTTTTCATCATCAATAATATTACAACTCAAATCCACACAAATATTATCCCCCTCTTCTGGAGCTTGAGAATCTCTAGAACTATCATACAACTTACCAGTACTTCCAAGATGATAATTACAGTTACCGCATTCGTCAGAATTACCAAGATTGTCATTAAGGCTACAACTTAATCTTTTAGGAACAATTTTTTCCCAATATCCACAATTACTAGAAGAACCAGATTCACAATCTATTTCTGCAATTCTATCATGATCATAAATATTTGCAGGATTTCCACAAGTGTCCATAAAGAAAACTTCATCCCTACCTTCCAAAAGCATAGTTTTTTCACTAGACCCGCAGTTTGTTCCCAAGGAATCAGCAGAACATAAATATCCTGCATTAAATTCAACATCCCCAATTCCTGAATTTTCCAAATTTTGGCATTCTTCTCTTGTAACAAATCTACAAGTTCTCTGGAACTCTTCTTCAAAAACACAAGCCCCGTTAACATTTGGAGTAGCAGATTTAATACATTGAGATTCCGATTGAATATCTGATCTATAAGTTGTTTCCAATCCATATTCTGAAGACATTTGTTTACATCTAGTTTGAGTTGTGAATGATGCTTGATCTCCAATTAAACAACAACCTAACTGACATTGAAGCAATTCATCTGATGGAGAATCATACCAAAGTCCGGCAGCAATTCCTCCAGTTGCTTGAATATCTTCACAAGATGCTTTAGGGGAATTTTCCATACATAAACCTTCAGCAGTATTCACACAAGTTCCTGATTTACAATAAGAAGTAGATTCACAAGAAGTAGGGGCACTTCTTAATCCTTCAGAAGTAATACAATCATTTTCATTAGATGTTTCTTGACACCAAGCCACATTACCATTGGACAGTTTTATTTTTTCACAACAAACGATTGCTTCCCCAACTGCAGACAAATTTTCTGAGAAAACTATAACTGAAAAAATTCCAAATAACAATAAGATTCCAAACATCAATAATTTTTTATTTTCCATTAAACTGTAACTCCTGCTCCAAATCCTGGAGGCCATGCAACACTTCTCGAAGCAAACTGGAACATATCTCCACTATCTCTATTGGTCAAAATATAGATAGTTGATCCGTCTGATTGTTTTAATTTTTCAACTTTCAAATCCTTGTAATAGAACATGTAAGCTGTTGCCTCTGCATCACCAAACTTAGCCTCCCAATTTAGGATGCTGTTAGCAATCCCCACTAATTCATAAAGATTATTGTTAAAGAATATACTCAATCTTTCAAACCTTTGAGAGCCTCCTTTAGTTAAAGTTAAATCATTATCAAATACAACTGAAATTCTCTCCGGAAGCAATTCAACATCAATATCTTTTTTAGCCAAATTAACACTATAACCCTTTCTCTCAAAACTCCCCTTCATAGCATCTAAACATAAACTAGCATCTTCCTCAACCGCCGTTTTAATTTCACTTTCAATATGCAACTTTAACATCGGTTGTTGCATAATACAAGGAAGATAATACTGATTAGTATAACACAAATATTCTATTTCATTATCTTGATAGAGAATTGAATTTTCAGGATTCAAACTCCCTCCTTGCAAAGAAACTTTTTCAATCGCATTTTCTATTCCTTCTTCCATACAATCTTGCAAGAAAACTTCAGGATTATTTGTCCCAATTCCGAAGTTAACTAAAATCTGCGGAAACATAAAATAAGCAATCGCTCCAAACGCAACAATAAAAATTGCAACGATTATGAAAATTGTTAGTTGTCCTCTTTTGTTCACTAGAAAAGTATCACCACTTTGCATTATCATTTTAATGAATTCTCGTTTAAAAATTCTTTGTCTTTAGTGAGATCAATTTGGATTACTTATACTGGACTTACTCTGATGGCACAACCTTTGTTTTCATTCCCGAACAAGTCTTCACACTTTACAAAATAATTTTCTCCACTATTCCAACTAATACTATGTTTGGTTGAAAATATGGAAGATAATGAACTGGCATTGAACATATTAAATCCGCATTCTTTAATTTTGTCATTACTATAATAACATCTCGCATCTTCACTCGAAATCAATTCAAGATTGTTTCCTTTTTTATATGCCCTAACTATTTTTGGAGGAGACGAGTCAAAAATTAATCTGAAAAAGAAACTACCTAGGATTTCATTTTCTGCACTATCTTTACAACTGACTTCTAATTCATATCCTCCACTAGGAAGATTCAAATTCTTTTGCTCATGGAGTTTGTCAAATGTGTCTTTAAACAATCCTCCACGATAATTATTTTGTCCCTTAAAATCATATTCACATTCAGCGACTCCATTGTCCGCTCCTCCAGAAGTTTTAGCAGTTAAATCTAAATTGATAATCTTTCCACCGCTTATTTCTGTAATCTCTGGATAAGTCAATGCATTCTTTGCGACTCCTTTTGTATTTTCAGTAATAATTAATACTTCTTCAATTGCTAAAGGAACTTCAGTAACATATAAATCATAAACATAATCTTTGTCATTCACATTTCTATCTTCTTCTGCAATTCCAATATCTAGCCATGGTTGGTCCTTACATTTGATATAAATTTTATTTTCATTTTCAGTGTCTAAATTTTCTAAAGTGGTTCTACAAGGCCATCTTCCCCCTCTTTGATCTGTTATTGGTTCAATACCACAATCCATAGAATTTGCCATATCATCAAAACCAATTCCAGGAGTATAATCATATTTACATTGTGCAGGTTCATTAATCCACATAGTAAATTCAGAACTTTCCGTTCCGTAAGATAAGGTTGCCCCATTTTCAGGCTCAGTGATTGTAAGACTTTGTGAAACAAATGTTCTATCAGGACCAGAATTAATACAATAATTTACAAAATATTCATTAGGGTTGTAGTTTTCCCAATGATCTTGACATCTTATATATATAGTCAAATCTCCAACAAATCCTTCTCTAACATCCCCTGTAATATCTAAATAATCCAAGAAACTCAAACCAACTCCTTGAATTCCGAATGTGTGATTTTTGGAAAATAGATGTCCTTCTCTATGATCGTTTTCCATATCTTCAAATCTTGGTTGTGTTTCAAAACTCCATCTACATTGTGCAAATTCATCACTTCCAAAAACAAATTCAACTGGAGTATATTCTTGGATACATTCTTGATCATTTGTTGGAATTATTTCAATAGCTCTATTAGAATCAAAATCTTCACCAGAAAATTCATAGCCTTCAGTTAGAACCTCTAAAGGAGTTAATATTGGGGGTTTTGATTCACGCTCCATCGCTTGACATGCCGCGGCATCAGTATCTCCATTCAAAAATTCACAAGCTTGACCCAAACTTTCACATTTATATTGGGTGCATTTTGTAATTCCTTCCATACACAATTCACATTGATCCCCACCTGATGGAGCTTGCCAAGGATTGCATTCAAAACCAACGTACCTTGTTTGAGGTTTTCCCCAGCCTGATATCTCAATCCAAACAATAACAGCTATAGCAACCCCTCCAGTAGTGCCCAATGCCCATCCTCCTCCAGTTGCTAAGGAATATCCCACGGCCCCCCCTGCAACTCCTCCAGCAACAGCCACAGCATTTGCCGCAGGTCCTATAATTCCTAATTGCTCAGCAAGTCTAGATCCAAGGTATGCTCCAATAACCGCTCCAAC
>CAZJVQ010000008.1:0-16814 GCA_964549605.1 Candidatus Woesearchaeota archaeon
AAACCCTTTTTGAAGATATAAAAAACAAAAAAAGTTCAGACGGAATAATCCCTGTTTTCTATGCTAATAATTCTAAGTGGAGTTTTTCTAAAACAAATGAACAGGGAAACGTAATAGAGGTTGCTGAGAAAATTCAGATCTCCAGAACTGCAAATATTGGAGCATATTATTTCAGAAAAGGGAGATATTTTGTTTGGGCTGCCGAAGAAATGATAGAAGAAGACGATAGAACAAATAATGAATTTTTTGTTGCTCCTGTATATAATTATCTCATAAGAAGGGGGAAAAAAATAAAGCAATCTAGAATTGAATTTGTACATGGGTTGGGAACCCCAGGAGATGTTGAAAAGTTCATAGAATTTTTAAGATTGGGGGAAATAGAGCATGATTTTAAGGATTTGAACATCGGTACCCAGGAGCCCATATATGAAGAGGGAGGTATTTTTAAACGAAATCGCCAAAATGAATTTTGAAAGTTTTTTACACGGACAGAACGAAATTTATGAAAAATTTAGAGATACTTCTAAAGTTACTTCGGAGGGAATAACTGCCCACCAATTAGACAATTCTGGGGGATATTTTGTGGCTCTTAGACATATTCCTGAAATAACATATAAGATTGAAGAATTTAATAGGTGGATAGCAAAAGTTGTTCCTACGGTCCATTATGATTCCAGAGCCATCCATACTACAATTTCAGATTATGGAATAAAACAAAAGTTTTCTCCAGATATTTCTGTGCTTAGCAAATTACGTCACGGAGTCCATCAGAGAAAAAAAGATTTAAGATCTCCTGAGATAGAATATGGGTCTTGGCTATATAACCAAAATTCAATTATTATTCCTGGAATTCCTAATCAGACGCTTTTTGAAGATTCTCTTGCCATACAAGAATCTATGAGGAGCCAAGGCATAGAGTTAAGATTTCCTTGGGGAGCACAGATTACTGCTACAAGATTTACTCAAAACAGAGAAGCAAAAGAATTATCTAATTTCTTTGAGTTGATGAAATCTGCTCCAATAATTGGAAAAAGTAGGCCTTTCGCAATCGATGTTGGATACTATAGATTTAACAATGGGGAGATAAATTTTGAAGTTTTCTCGAGATTAAATTTAAATTCATAAAAGTTATAAATCAATCTAATTATACCAAAACATGATAAAGGCAGTTATATTTGATCTCGATGGTGTATTGGTAGATGCTAGAGAAATACACTATAAAGCTCTTAACAATGCTCTTGCAAGATATGGGCATGTAATAACAAGGGACGAACATCTTTCTACTTTTGATGGCCTACCAACAAAAAAGAAATTAAAATTGTTAACAGAAAAAAAAGGTCTTTCTCCAGATTTATATGATAATATCTGGAAGGCAAAACAAGAAGAAACTTTTGAAATACTTCGTCAATTAGAACCTGACAAAAGAATTATTGAAGTTATTAAGAGATTAAGGAATGAAGGATATAAATTAGCAGTCTGTTCAAATTCAATAAGAGAATCCACTAAATTGATGTTATTAAAAAGAGGTTTTTTGGAATTTCTGGAATTTTATTTGTCAAATGAAGATGTTGTAAACCCAAAACCATCCCCCGAAATGTATCTAAAATCCATAATACAATTAAATCTTAAGCCAAAAGAGTGCCTTATTGTTGAAGATTCGCATATTGGAAGACAATCTGCAATTGATTCTGGTGCTCACTTATGTGGTGTTGAAAATTCTAGTGGAGTAACTTACGAAAAAATTAAAAATGATATAAAAGATTCCGAAAATAAAAACAAAGCAAATAAAGCCCAGGTTAAGTGGCAAAACAAAGATATGAACATCGTAGTTCCAATTGCAGGGGAAGGAAGGAGCTTCAAAAATGCAGGATATACTTTCCCTAAACCATTAATAGAAATTAATTCCAAGCCAATGATTCAGCTCGCTATTGAAAATCTAAACACAGAAGGTAAATTTATTTATATAGTAAAAAAAGAACATTATGATAAATATAGTCTCCAATATCTTCTAAATCTCATAACTCCTGGTTGTGAAATTATAGCTGTTGATAATCCTACTAGGGGGGCTGCAGAGACAGTTCTTTTGGCTAGAAAGCACATAAACAATGATCTTCCCCTAGTTATTGCTAATGCAGACCAGTTTATTGAATGGGATAGCAATGAATTTTTTTATGCTATGGCGGCAGATGAATGTGATGGAGGTATTGTAACTTTTAATTCAACCCACCCAAAGTGGAGTTATGCTAAAATTGGGGAAGATGGTTTTGTAAGTGAAGTTGCTGAAAAAAGACCAATAAGTAATATTGCTACTGTTGGAATTTATTATTATAAAAAAGGTAGCGATTTTGTGAAAGCTGCTGAAAAGATGATAATGGAAAACAAACATGTGAATGGAGAATTTTTCGTATGTCCTACTTACAATGAATTAATAAAGGAGCAAAAAAAGATTAGAATCTTCCCTGTTGAGAAAATGTGGGGTCTTGGTACTCCTGAAGATTTAGAATTATTCTTAAAAAATTATTCCTCAAAGGATATAGAATGAAAATAATCTCTCATCGTGGATTAGAACCGTCAAATCTTGATTTCTGGCCTGAAAGTAGTTATGAAGCATTCCAGAATCATTTATCCAGGGGTTTTGGTATCGAATTTGATGTAAATTTCTGTGCGGATGAACTAATAGTATCTCATGACTCAAATCTTGGAGTAATCACAAACGGCAAAGACAGGAGAGATTTCTCAGATGTTCCAATTATGGAACTCAAACAAATCAGATATGGGAAGAAACAAGGAAGAATTGCAACTTTAAATGAAATTCTAGAATTGATAAAAAGAAATTCTCCGAAGATAAATGCCCTACACTTAAAGGGAAAATTCCAAAACAAAGAAAAGATTGACTTATTAGTTAACAATTTAGGACAAAATCAAAAAGCGCTTGAGAAAATGATGATTTTTGATGTAAAACCAAAATTTGCAAAATATATCAAAGAAAGGATTCCAGAGATGAGACTTGCCCCTTCTATATCTCATGATTCCGATATAGAAAGATATAATCAAGCTGTTTTGGGGACATTAATCTCACTAGATGAAGCAATAAAATATAGAAAAGATGGCTTATATGATTGGGTTTGGCTTGATGAATGGGATACTCTTGATGGGGGTGGTCGAAAGAAGTTGTTATATTCCAAAGAAACATTTAACAGAATGAGGGAAGCAGGATATAAAATTGCTTTGGTAACTCCTGAACTTCACAGAACTTCACCAGAATTATTGGGGGGGGAGGCGCATGAAGATGCAAAAAATAAAGTGTCTTTATTCAATAGGATAAAAGAAATTATTAATCTGAATCCAGATGCAATTTGCACAGATTACCCTAGAGAAATAAATAATTTGGTTAAAAACAATATAAAATGACTAAAATGACTAAAAAAGTAAGAGAATTATGGTTTTCTCAAAACCCATATAAAAGAATTTTAATTTCCCCATTTGCCCTGATATTATATCTAAGAAACGGACAAATGGCACCTGTTTTAGATGTGATTACTCTTATTAACAAAAGGTCAATTTTTATTGGTGTACAAAAATGTGGGATCAGCACTGTACTCAGAACAATAAGAAGATACTCTCATTATCTAAGTCTAAATAAAAGGGGCCTAAGAAATCAAAAGGATAAATGCTTTACTTTCTCTTTTGTTAGAGATCCTTATGCGAGATTCTTATCCGCTTATATGGACAAAGTTAAGGAAAAAACAGGTGGGAGAAGATACATACAACCAGAAGACACGGTCTTTGATAATATAAAAAGATACAAAGATGTTTCTTTTGAAGAATTTGTTAGAACGATTTGTCTGATTCCTGACCGGTGTGTGGATGTTCATTTTAAAAGTATAAGTTATATCCAAGATTCTATCGGTGTTAAACCAGATTTTATAGGAAAAATGGAAAATTTTGAAGAAGACTGGAATAAAATTCACAAAATACTTGGGCTACCATCATATGAAAAATTGGGGATTGAAAATAGGGGTAAATATAAAAAAGATCTTGATGAATATTATACTAAAGAATTAAAAAATCTTGTTTATGGGAGATATAAAGAGGATTTCTTAAGATTTGGATATAAAAGATGAAAAAACCAAATTTATTTATGGTGGGAAATCCAAGAAGTGGAACGACCTACTTTTTACCATTATTTTTCTGAACACCCAGAGATTTTCGTGCCTGTTGAAAAAGGGCCTCACTTTTTTGGAAGAAGAGCAAGCGGAAATCCCCAATTTCATAGAAATAAGAAGAAATACCTTTCTTTATTCAAAAAGGCTGGTGATGAAAAAATCGTTGTGGATTGTTCATTTTATATCTCTGATAACCTAGCATGTCGTCAAATAAAGAAATTTGATTCAAAGGCAAAAATTTTGATCTTATTAAGAAGCCCGTTAAGCTTTTTCTTATCTTACTATAAATATAGTTTTAGAAGTGGGGAAAAGTCAATAGAAGAGGTCTTTACTAATATAAGAAAATATAAAGACTTTTCAAGACTCCTAGATTATGAAAAGAACCTAAAGAGATATTTAAAAGCGTTTGGAAGAAAAAATGTTCATGTGATTATTCTAGAAAAGTTTGAAAAGGATCCAAAGAAAGAATTTGATAAATTGTGTGATTTTCTTGGTATCAGTAAAAAGTATAAAATTGAGTTCAAGAAATACAATTCTATTAAGGAATATCATAATGCATGGGTTGTGAAAGGGCTTCGCTTAATAAATCCAAAGATTAGATTTTTTTTAAAAGATAATTTACCTTTATCTTTTGTTAAAAAAAACGACAGATAATAGAAAGAATAACCTCTAAAAGAGAGATAGATAAAAAGGAAGGAATTGAACAAGAAATCATACAAAAAATCTATAAAAGATATAAAAACCAGATTGGGAAAGTTGAAAAAATATTAAAGAAAAACTTGGACATATGGAGAATATGATAAGAAAGGGTCTAAGTTCTTTTTTTAAAGAACATAAGCGCCCCTATTAAAAAATATCTGCTTGCCAACGACGCTATTGCAACACCTTCAATTGCTAAACCTTGGCTTATATTTATTAACCAACTTATGAGAAGATAATCTAAAATAATATTCATGAATGTTGAAATTATTATTAATCTTGCAACAATCTTTGTTCTTCCTTTTGAAATAAAATATGTGGTATAAATTTGGGATAAAGGTGAGCTAATAAGTAATAAAGAGAATATCCTAAAAGTATTCAATGAAATTAAATATTCTGAACCAAATACTATACGTATAATTATTGGAGAAAAAGCGAAAGTAAATATCCAAATAAGGAGTGAAAAAAAGAAAACTGTTTTAACTGTCTTTTTAAGCCCTTCTTCCAATTGTTTGCCCTTCAACCTAGTAAAGACAGGCAAAAGAACAACTGAGAAGTTAACTATTGACGCTATTGCAACTATTAACATAAATGCGGCCCCATAATAACCAAGAAACTCTGCCGCCACAAACCTACCTAGGATTATTGTGTCAATTCTTCCAAAAAACATTCCAGAAAGTGCAATTGCTGAAAGAGGTAAAATAAACTTTTTTATTTCTTTTTTCTCTCTATAAGAAATTGCTTGTTTCTTAATTTTTAAAAGATTAGTTTTCTTTTTTATCAAAAATAATGAAAAAATTAAAAGAATTGCATAGCTAATAGCTAAAAAAAGGACAATTAAAAAAAGGCTTATTTCTTTGGAAATAGAATAATTAATCACAAATAAAATAATTGAGATTATAACAACTATTCTTAGAGCTTGTAATACAATGTTTTTATAAAATACCCATTTAAATTTATTTAGCGAGTAAAAAATAGCGTTAGTAAATTCATTTAAGCTGAAAAAGAAAACATATAAAATTCCTGCAAGCAAAGCCAAGAAAATTGGTTTCCCATAATAATCCACTGCAATAAATTTTGAGGAAAGGGCAAGAATTGCCAAAATGATGGCAATCACAGATAATTTTGTTTTTATAAAATAAGACAAATAACTCCCTGCTTTCTTCTTTTTCTTGGTAGGGAGATATTTTGATAAATATCTAATAACAGCTGTATTTATTCCTAAATCTGTAAATGTTATAAACATAAATATTGTAGAAATTGCAAGGTTGTATAAACCAAATAACTCTGGAGCCAAAAATCTGGCTATAAGAATTGTAAAAATAAATCCCCCTATTTTTCCTATAAAAGATTTTGAGGATTCATACAAACTATTTTTTATGACCAGACCCTCATTTCCCTTGAAATCCTTTTTTCTAATTCTTCTAAATATATTTAAAAATTCTTCTTTGACCGGCGGTTTTTTCATTTGAATATATAACCTCTTATACCTTGGAACTAAATAATTATTATATAAAAAGTCTATGAATGCTGATTCTATGTAAAAAATGGTCTTTCATAATCTTTTTAAATATGATTTATATTCTCTTATAATCATGAATAAAATAGATAAAAAATTTAAGGAAAAATTGGTTGACAGAAGTTTTTTTCGGAAAGTTGTAAGTGTATTAATCTATAAATATTCTATTTTAAAGAGGAGGTTGCTCAAAAAAAAAGTTCCAAAAGTTAAAAAAGTAAATGACTATCTAATGTACCTTCATCCTGAAGACAAGGGTTTATCTTTAGATTTGGCCTTGGCAGGAATAAGAGAACCTCTTGCAACAAAAGAATATTCAAAAATGATTAACAAAAATGATGTTGTTGCAGATATAGGGGGGAATCTTGGTTATTATACTATTTTATCTGCTAAAAAAGTTAAAAAAGTTTATTCCTTTGAGCCAAATAAAACTAGCTTTGGCTATCTCAAACAGTCGATCTTACTTAATAAACTTAAAAATGTTGAAGTAAACAATGTTGCAATTAGTGATAAAGGGGGGGAAATAAAATTTTATGAGACAGATGAATTAAATCTTAGTAGTTGTGAAGAAATAAACACTAATGTAAAACCAATTAAGGTCAAAACATTAAAGTTAGATAGTTTCTTTAAGAACAAAATTAGGCCAACTATTCTAAGGATGGATGTTGAGGGACATGAAGATAAGGTTCTCTATGGTGCAAAGAATATTTTGGGTAATGTTCGAATGATCTTTCTTGAGACACACATTATAATGAAGAAAGATCGAATGGAAAAAATGTTTAATTTTCTTAGGAAAAATGGCTTTGATCTCCATATAGCAATTAGAGAACAAGATGTTGATTCTTTATTATTAAATCGCACTCTTAAAAAAATAAAGCAGTGGGCAAGTTCATATGGACGCTACAAAATAAATATGAAAGATTATCTCAAATATGATATTAAAAAGACTGCTGCAGAAGTGTTCTTTATCAAAAAGAATCTTAAAAGTACGCTCCTTTCATAATCTTTTTAAATAAAATCTATTTTTCTTAAACACATTTAAAATGATTAAAAAATTAATTTTTATAGAAAATGAACACCATGCTTTAGAATATCTAAAAAACAAGGAAAAATTTAGGGATTTTGTTCCCATTACATTTAATTTTTTGGCAGAGCAAATGCTTCTTAAAAATGGTGTAAAATGCAAACTAGAAGAAGAATATGAAAAAAGTGGACAATTCAAAGGCATATATGGTTCTTCTGTTAAGTGCACCAAAAAGATTATTGAAGAACTAAATACAAAACACAAAGGAGTAGATCTTGCTCCTTGCTTCTTTTATAACATCTATTTCCTAATTTCTTCTTCAAAAACAACTTTAATTTTATTCAAAGAAATTATAAAAAAAGAAAATCCAGAAGAGATTATTGTTTTTGAATCAAATGGCAGACCATTTGAAATGGAATTTGCAGGAAGAATTTTGCAAAATGTCTTCAAAGGAAAAATTCGTAAAATAAGATACAAATTTATCAAAAAAAAGAAATCAAAAAAAGAAGTATTAATTGATGGTTTTATGTTTCTACAACAAAATTTTACAAGACTTTTTCTGAAAATGAAAAGGAAAGAAGGGAAGATATTTATAAGAGGGGGGGAGCAGTATTTTAAAAAATTATCAGAATTATTGATAAAAAGAAGGGGAGAAAAAATAATTGATTTCGGAGATTCTATTGGAAAAAGTTTTTTAATTTATAAAAAAGTTGTTCCTTTTTATATATTTAAAGGAATAAAAGATAAAAAATTTATTTTTAAAACAAAGCCTTTAATTGAAAAATTAGGTGGAATTTCTTTGCCAAAAAAAACAGGATTGGAAAAAGAATTAGAAAATAGAGTGAAAATATTTTTAAGACAATTAATAGAAGAAGAATTTACTAATGCTTCCAATAAGATAAATGAATTAATATATATAATAAAAAAAGATAAGATAAAACTTTTCCTAAATGATGATGATTTAGAGCCTTTTGGACAAATTCTTTCAAGAGTTTCAAGTTTATTTAATATTAAATCTCTCGTCTTTCAGCACGGATTGTTTTTTAATCTTGCTGGTTTTAATGACTTTGGGGAAAATTCTGTATCAGACTATGCCTTTGTTTATGCAGAGGAAGATTTTAAAAGAGGCTTTAGCAAAGAAAAAATATCAAAAGGAAAGGTAAAAATTATTGGAAATCTTAGATATGATTTTCTTACAAATACATATAAAAAAAATACCAAAAAAATTGTTTATGCCATGGATGTTACTAGTGGAAATAAATTATTAACACCAGAGGTTCAGTTTACTAAGAAAAAACACAAAATAATCTTAAGAAGACTTTTCAGAGTTTTGAAGAAGTTTCCAGAATATAAATTAATTATTAAAACAAAAGTAAATTGGGATATGCAAGATTTGCCAGCAACAGTAGCAAAAGAAGAAAATTTTACAAATTTTGAAGTAATTATTAAAACAGATAATAATGAATTAGTTAATAATTGTGATATTTTTATTGTAACTCGTACAACCATGGGGTTAGAGGCTCTTTTGATAAACAAACCGGTTATTTCTGTTTCTTTTAAGGAATATGATCAAATAAACCCCTTTACTACAATAAAAGGTGTTGACACGACATATGATGATGATCAACTTGAAAAAGCTATTAGAAAAAGTCTTAAACAGACAAAGGTAAAAACAGGAGAAGAAAAAGCTTCCTTAGCTAAGCATATTGTTTTTGATGGAAAAGCTTCTCAAAAATCTTTTGATTTTATAAATAAATTATTAGATAAATAGGAAATTAATCAATAATCTTAATTTTTCAAAAATTTTTATCCTTTAGATATTGAAAATTGCTATATTTAGAATCTGTATGATTTAAATCAGGATTTTTTTCAAAAAGTTCTTTTATTTCTTCAACTCCCTCTTCAATTCTCTTGAAATTTTTAAGATCAAAAATTTTTTTAAGATTTGAAAAATCAATTTTGTAATTTCTTTCATCACCTTTTCCCTTATCTAAAATTATCTCTGCATCTAGATGCTTTTGACTTATAATTTTTCCTATTTGATTTATTGTGGAATTATTTTCTTCTATACCTACATTGAATATTTTTCCTTTAACAAATTCTATGGGGGATTTTAATGTCAAAATTATTGTATCTGCAACATCTGAAACATGAACATTTGGTCTCCATTGATCTCCTCCAAAAATTGTTATTTTTTTCTCTTTTATAGCCTTGGCTGTAAGAAGATTAACAACTAGATCAAAACGAGGTCTAAAAGAGGCTCCAAAAACAGTGCCAAGTCTTAAAATGGTTGGAGAGAAATTGTCATCTTCCAAACCAAGAAGGGCTTTTTCAGATACAATTTTCATTTTAGCATATAGTGAAACAGGATTAAGCTGGGAGTCTTCTGATAAAAGATCATCACCTTCTGAGGCACCATAAACACTGCAAGAAGAAATATAAACTATTCTATTTATTTGAAAATGTTTGCATACAGATGCAATGTTTTTTGTTGCCAAATGATTTACTTCGTGTGTCATGGATGGATTTAATTCGCAGGCAGGATCTCCTACTAATTCTGCTAGGTGAACAACTGCATCCACCTCTTGAATTGATCTTGTTATATCTTCTATATGTCTTGTATCTCCTTCTATAATTTCAAGATTTGGATTTGATTCCATCTTTTTTAATGAATCTTTTCCATAAAGGAATTTATCTAATACTCTTACTTTATAATCTTGTTCTAATAATTTTCCAACAAGAACAGAGCCAATATATCCGGCCCCCCCAATTACAAGCACCCGTTCTATGTTTTTTCTTTTTGCTTCTTGTTTTTTTAAGTAAATTAAATCATCTTCTTTGGTTGGTAAAATAATATCTCTAACAATTTTGTTTTCATCAATTAAAGGCAAGGCAACTAAATCTAGTTTTTTAATTAAAGCTAATAAATCTTCTTTTGCATCTTCTTCTTTTGCATAAACAGGGTTTTTAGTTATTATTTTAGAAATATCTTCCTCAATAGATGTTCCTTCAAGTATTCCCCTTCTTACGTCTCCATCTGTTATAACTCCTTCAAGCCTGTTTTCCTCATCAACTATAATTATTATACGAATGCCTGCCCTGTCTATTGCTCGCATAGCTTCTTTTATTGTTGCGGTTTTTTTGACCAAAATATTACTTAGATCCATTTTTTTTGAAAAATTCTTTAACTGAATTTATAACATAATCTAGTTCTTTTTTTGTCATTGTGGGATATAAAGGTATATTCAAAACTTTTTTTGACAATGATTCTGTCTTAGGTAAATCTCCTTCTTTATAAGAATACAGCTTCTTGTAAACTAGCTTTAGATGTACTGGATTAAAATAAACTTTGCTCATTATTCCCTTGTCTGCTAAGAATTTTTGTAAATCGTTTCTTATTTTCTCTTCAGGTAATTGAATGGTATACATCTGATAAACTTGATAGTGTTCAGGGAATTCCTTTGGAACTGTAATTTCTGGTATGTCTGAAAAATGCTTTGTATAATAATGAGCTCCTTCTCTTCTTAGATCTATTATTTTTTGTATTTTGTTCAATTGTGTTATTCCCAATGCTGCACAAATTGTTGGCATACGAAAATTATATCCGACTTGAATGTAATCGTTATCACCAATATCCGAAAAATAATCTTCTTTCTCTTCAACCCGGCCATGAGATCTTATCAATTTTGCTTTTTCATAAACTTTTTGAGAATTTGTTACAATTAATCCTCCTTCCCCCATTGGTAAAACTTTTCCTTGGCAAAAACTAAACATTGCAGAATCTCCAAAAGTTCCAATTTTTTTTCCATTAATACTTGATCCAATAGATTCTGCAGCATCTTCAATCAGAAGAAGGTTATGTTTGTTTGCAATTTCTCTTAATTTTTCTATATCTCTTGAGGGAATTCCACCATAGTGAATATCAATTATTGCTTTGGTGTTTTCTGTTATTCTTTGTTCCACATCTTCTGCATCTAACCCAAATGTTTCTGGTTCTGTCTCTGCAAAAATAGGTTTACCCTCTGCTAAAACAACTGCATTTGCAGTAGCTATAAATGTAAATGAGGGAACAATTACTTCTTTCTTCTTAATATCATGGGCAAGAAGTAATGTGTGTAGGGCAGATGTTCCTGAATTAAATGCCAAAGTATATTTTGCTCCAAGATACTCTGCAATTTTTCTTTCAAATTCTTCTATTTCTGGTCCCACTGCCCACCTGGTTCCTCTCCTAAGAACTTTTGCAACAGCATCTATATCTTCTTGATCTGAATATATTTTAAATAAAGGTATTTTCCATTTCATTTTTATTCTCCGTAATAAAATTTATTTCCATGAATTTCTATATATGGACGATCTCTTGCTTCCGGAAATTCTGTTGCTTTAATTCTTCTTGCTATTTCTTCTCTGCTCATGTCAGGAGTTATTCTACATAGCTCTTGTAAGTCTTTTCTTCTATGTGGTTTTTTCGCCCACCTTTCAGAAGATTCTGGAAGTGGTTCCCCGGAAGCAATTTTATAAGCTATTTCTTGAAATAGTCTATATAAAGATTCCATTGTCTTTTCTTTTAAGCTGCTTACAGAATCTGTTTCATCCATTGGAAATCTTGATACTTGAATTATTTTTCCTGTGTCTACTTTTTCAGCCATGTTATGACATGTGGCTCCATATCCTCTGCTGCCATCATAAATTGCAAAATTATAACATCCTATTCCAGGATATTCTGGTGGTGCTGGATGAAAATTAATTGATGTTTTTGCTTGATCTAACCATTGTTTTGGAACAATCCAAGGAGATAAAAAAGAAACTACATACTCTGTGCCAGCATCAAAAGGAGGCAAAGGATCTCCCACCTCTCCTTCGTATACGTTTGTTTCTGGTATTAAATTTTTCATAAATTCTTGAGCCTCTCTACAATAATCGGTGGTTTTAGTCAATAGTGTTGTTTTCATTTTGTTTGTCTCCATATTGGATGTTTTAATTTCCATTCACCCCCTTCTTTTTCCCATAAATGAGGGGATCTAAATTCATCTGTGATTTCAAAAAACTCTTCTTCAGAAAGACTCAAATATTCTAAAACCTCTTTAAAATATCTTTTTGGAAATTCTAAATCAAATTTCTTAATTAATGCTATTCCCTCTTCCCTGGTGATCTTATTATTTCTAATTTCTTGTGCTGCGTCATAGGTTGCTCTTCCAATGCCAAATTTTACTAGTGTTGTCCAATAATGAAAAGGATCTGTTTTATCATCAATGCTATTATATTTTGAATAAGTTCCCTCTGTTCTTTGATCGTTTGCTTGAAATCCTATTTTTTCTACAGCAAAATAATATGCTTCTTGAGGGTCCCACCTTTCATAATATCCCATATAATGTGTCTGGATTTTTTTCTCTTCTATTTTCTTTGGATCTAATGGGAGATAGGGGAGTAGGTCATTTAATGACAAACCATGTTTATTGATAAGGTCTTTTACAGACACCCCCCCCAAATACATTTCCATGTAATCTTTTCCAGCATAGTATTGATTAGATCTCAAGGCTGTTAAAGTATCTTTAAGAGGATTCCCATATTCTGCCTCATTTTCTCCATAAAAAACCAGGGGAATATCATATTTAATGGAAAATCTAGCCCCAATATTTTTTTGGCCAAGAATAAATGGTTGAAAAGGATGTAGCAAGTTCTTGAAAGCAAATCTGGTCAATAATCTATGGACTTTTCCATTGGGGGTGAATAAAATATTATCAAACCCTCCTTTATGTATCCAATTTGTAAAATTATTCCAGCCATAGGGAGTATATAAATGGGGGGCCCAGGTAACTGTTAAAGGGTGCATGTTATATTTATATTTTAAAAGCCATGCAGCCTTAATACTATCTTTTCCACCACTCCCAGGAACAATACAATCATATCTTCCATCATTTCTCCTATACTTATCGCACAACTTCTGTAATTCCTCTTCTCTCTTTCCCCAATCTATTTCTTTCTCCTTTTTCTCAGACACTCTACAAGCATCACAAATTCCATCTGAATCAAAATTAATTGTGGCTTTTTTAGTTTCAATATTATGATTAAATTCCACTTCTGAATTTGGTCTTTGATTAGATATTACGCATTTTTTACAGTATTTCACCTCTTGGGGTAATCCATAAAAAGCTTCTGTTTCTTTATTCATTTTTATCTCCTGTGTTTAAATTAACAAAATTTTTTATTATATTCATTCCAATTTCTCCGCTTTTCTCAGGATGAAATTGGGTTCCAAAAATATTGTCTTTTTTTATTACAGAACAAAATTCCTGTCCACCATATACTGTACTTGCTACTATTCTTTCTTTGTTTTTTGGCATAACATAATTTGAGTGAATAAAATATGCTTCTGAATTTTCTTGAACATCTTTAAGAAGGTCCTTGTCCCATTTTATTTCTTTTGGTTTTATCATTTTGTTCCAACCCATGTGGGGCACGCAATAAAATTCTTCTTTTACTTCATTTTTTGGTTTAAAGGATATAACATTCCCTTTAATTAAATCAAGTCCTTTGTGATTTCCAAATTCTTTGCTACCACTCATTAAAATTTGCATCCCTAGGCATATTCCTAAAAGTGGTTTTCCGGATTCTGCATATTTTTTAATTGCTTCTATGAGATTTTTTTTATTTAATTGGTCCATTGCATACCCAAATGCTCCATCTCCAGGAAGCACAAGTAATTCAGAACCTAGTATTTCTTCTGCACTGCTTATTAATCTTACAGGATTTTTAAGAAATTTAAATGCTGAAACAACGCTCTTTATGTTCCCAACATTATAATCAACTATTGAAACTGTTTTGTGTTGTTTATCGCTTTTATTTATTTCAAAAGATATTTTTTCTGTTTTTCTTATTGGTAGGTTGTGTTCTAATAGTTCTTTTTTTATTTCTTTAATTGTTGATTTATCATAATGTAAAATGGAAGCAAGAGAAATTCCGTCACATTTTGATTCATTTATACACTTAGAGACATCTTCTTTACTTCCAGCCCCACCACAAGCGATGATCGGGATTGATATTTTTTCTGATATGCTTTTAATTAAATCAATATCATATCCTTTCTCAGTACCTTCTTTATCAATAGATGTTATAAGTAATTCCCCTGCCCCAAGTTCTTCTAATTTAATGGCCCATTCTATTGCATCTAAATTTGTTCTTTCTCTGCCATTATCAATATATGCTTCCCACTGTCCTTCTCCTTTGTATTTTGCTTCAATAGATCCAACAATACATTGCGAACCAAACATTTTTGCAGCTTCTCTTATTAACTCTGGATTTTTTGTGGCTGCGGTGTTAATTGCAACCTTGTCTGCACCAGATCTTAATATTTCTTCTATGTCTTTTAAAGTTCTTATTCCGCCTCCAACAGTTATGGGAATAAAGATTTTTTTAGAAGTAGTTTCTTCAACTATGTGTTTTAAATTATTTCTTTCATATAAACTAGCCACAATATCTATGTAAAGTATTTCATCAGCTCCTTGTAAATAATATTTTTTTGCTAATTCGGCAGGTTTTCCAACAACTCTCAATCCTTCTAGATGGATACCCTTTACAACATTTGGCCCTTTTACATCAAGTCTTGGGATGACTCTTATTTTTTTCATCTTAGTAGGTCATTTGTTTTTTTAACAAAGCCTCATTTATTTTAGTTTCTTTTAAAATCCTACAAACTCTTTCTGACGTGCGTCCATCCCCGTAGGGATTTATGCAAGTTTTCAAAGAGTTTCTAAAATCTTTATTGGTAAGCACGTAATTTAATCCACTATATATTTCTTCACTATTCTGAACAACATCTATTACATTTTTGCCCCTTTCTCTTCCAACCTGTCTTGCACCTATGTTTACCACAGGAATTTTAAATGAAGAGGACTCAATCATACCAGAACTTGAATTGCCCACAAGAACTGCTGCTTCATTTAATAGACCAAAATAATCTTCTCTTGGCAAACTTGGAATAGAATTAATTTTTTTTCCATATTTTCTAATCTCTCTTATCATTTCCTGCCCACCATTGTCTACATTTGGATATAAAACCAAAGGCTGTAAATCTGTTTTTAATACAGCATCAATTGTTGCTTTGATTTGTTTGCTTGGATCTCCTCTTTGAAATGTTGCGGGATGTTGGACAACCATTGCCAAGGATTTTTCTGGGTCAAGGCCATATTTTAAAAAAAGACTTTCTCTACCTATAAGATTGGAATATGGAATTTCATCGAGAGCAGAAGAACCAACCATGTGAACTCTCCAGTGCTCTTCTCCCATTTTAAATACTCTTTCAGCACTTTGTTCTGTTGCAGGGAAATGTATGTTTGCAAATTTAGTTATTGAATGTCTCATTAACTCATCTAATCCAGATGTTGATGTATCTCCTGATTGTAAATGGGCTATGGGAATATTTTGATATGCTGCTGCTTGTACTCCTGCAAAAGCTTCTGTTCTATCTCCTATAAAAAGACAAAGATCTGGTGACAATGTTGAAAAAGCTTCTGAAAGTTTTGTTATTCCTTCTGCAACATATTTTGCAGTACCTTCCCCTGTGTCTTCTGGAAGTTTAAGAGGAATTCTTATTGTGTCTGGAAAATCTTTTTCAACTTCTTCTATTGTATTGCCAAATTTTTCAAAAAGATGCATTCCTGTCGCAATGGTAATTAATTCTAATTCTTTTTCTCCTTCTATTTTTTTCATCACAGGTCTTAGATAGCCATAATCTGCCCTGGTTCCTGTGACACATGCTATTTTTCTTGTCATTTTATTCTAAATCTGTCCACCTCAACAAAGTATCTTTTTTTATGTCTTCCTTTGTTCTTTTTCCAAGGACTTTTTCTAATTGTTTTGGTATGATTCCTGTTCCAGGTCTTTTTATAATAAGCATTTTTCTTTCAATTGTTGTTCCTTTTGATATCTCTTGGTTTGCAACTATGCTTTTTCTTGCTATTTTTGATATTTCAATTTCTTCGGGAGTTGGTTTTTTCTCAGCAGATCCAAGAATTAATTCTTTCTTATCTTCTGGCACATCGTACTCTTTATTTCTAATTACTCTTACAAGTTCTTTTAATTCTTCTGGGTCTGAAGATGCTCTGTGGTCCGGGCCAGGTAAATTTTTATCCATTGTAAAATGTCTTTCTATCGCAACAGCCCCAAGACTTGCTGCCAATTTTGGTACTTCTAATCCAACAGTGTGGTCTGAATAGCCAACAGGAATTCCTGTTTCATCTCTTAGTGTTTGCATTGATCTTAAATTAACATTTTTATGATCACAAGGGTAATTTGTTGTGCAATGAAAAAGAATTATTTTATCATTACCTGATTTTTTTATTATCTCAATTGCTTCAAAAACTTCTTCCATTGTGGCCATTCCTGTTGAAAGCAAAAGTGGCTTTCCTTTCTT
>CAZJVQ010000008.1:16824-20943 GCA_964549605.1 Candidatus Woesearchaeota archaeon
ATTGTTCAAATCTCCAGAGCCTATTTTAAACGCAGGCACTAATGGATCAATGATCTCAAGGGCGTCTTCTGAATGGGCCGTAGATAAAAACATTATTTTCTTTTCATCACAATATTTTTTTAGTTTTTCAAAAAAAGGATATTCTAATTCTATTTTTTTTAACATTTCTAACTGACTTTCTGTTTTTTTAAGATTTTCTTTTTGATAATCTGCCATTTCTCCTTTTGCTGTCACAAGATTTTCTGACTTAAAGGTCTGGAACTTAACTGCATCGACACCTGCTTCTTTAGCGATATCTACTAATTTCTTAGCGAGATCAAAATCTCCGTTGTGATTCACTCCAGCTTCTGCTATAATAAAACAGGGTTGATTTTCTCCTATTTGCCTATTCTTTATGTTAATTATCTTGTTCATTTTTTTCCTTGATGCTCAAATTTTAAGCATTCTATAATTCTGTCCTAATTATTTATGCAAATATTTCAGATATATTTCTGCTAATTTAAAATCTGCTTTCTCATCAATGTCGACAGCCCTTTCAATGGGAATTATAATTGCTTTGTGTCTCTTTGTATAAAATGATCCTGTTTTTTTCAAAATTTTTGCTTTTACAGTAAAAACTACTCCTGCTTTGCTATACACCTCTGGGAAATTTTGACTTCTTTCTGTATTTCCTCTTTTATCTAAAAGAGATATTGTCTTATCTTTTCTAATTTTACACATGTAAAAAGGATGTTGGGTTGATTTAAAGAAAGTCTCTGTGGAGTCTGCTTTTCCAGAAGCAATCATTTTAATTGAATTGTCAATATCTTTAACAGATCTAAGGGGTGTTGTTGGTTGTAATATGACAACAATGTCGGGATAATAATTTTCCTTTTCTAATTCTTCCAACACATGTACTAGAACTGGTGCGGTGGGGGTTTTATCTTGAGCAAGTTTCTTTGGTCTTTTAATGGTTTCTGCACCATATTTTTTTGCCACGCTTAATATTTTTTCATCATCACTAGAAACAATAACTCGATCTACTAATTTTGATTTTTTCCCTTGTTTAATGGAATAACTTATTAGAGGTTTTCCATTTAATTTAGCTATATTTTTTCCAGGAATTCTTTTTGACTCTCCTCTTGCAGGAACTATTGCAATTATTTTTTTGTATCTAAACATACTCCCTAAAAAATTTTATTATTTATAAGGCTTATGAACTTTTGTTCTAAAAATATTCTACCCCTCAATCCCTCTTATCATATCTGCAAATGCAGGTCTGGTTATCAAAACACCTGCAGTTATTCCAATAATTGTTGTAACTGCAAAACCTTTGAGCAAGCCTGCTCCAGCCCAAAGCAAAGGAAGTAGAGCAACAACTGCGGTGAAATATGCCCCTAAAATAATTGCAAACGCCCTTTTTAATCTCCTTTTTATACTTAGACTTAGGTCTTGTCTAGCTTCGTCCAAAATAATAATCTGCTGGTCTATCCCTATTCCAATGGTGGCCAGAATTCCTGCAATACTTGGCAAATCTAGATTCCATTCTATGAGGGAGGCTATTCCTAAAATTATAATTATTTCAGAAATACTCGTGATTAACAAAGCAAGGGAGGATTTTATTTTTTTATATCTAAAAAAGATAATTAGAGAAACCATGATGAGTGCTGCAAGACCTGCTGTTAAAATGGATCTTGTAAATTCTTTTCCAAGCACAGGAGAGATATTATCTAATTTTACTATTTCTAATTTATATGGCAAACTTCCTGTAATTAAAATCGTTTGTAGTTTATGCATTTCCTCCCTTGTGATATCATATGCTGCTTCATTCGTTTCCCCTACACTTGACCCTGAAATTACAATCTGGGTCGTTACTCTGCCTTTAAGTCCTTCGCTGATCAATAAACTATCAACTAATTTGTCATCTAAAAATAAATCCAGGGTTTCATTGAGATATCTTCCCTGTTGAGTTATATTTACACCTAATTTTTCTGTTATCTGGGCATGCCTTTTTGCAGCCTGTTCACTGAGATAAATACTAAATCTAAAATTACAAAAATATCCTCCTTGAGATTGTTGGCATGTCTCAATAAATGCACAGGTCGCATCATTTCTACAAACAGAGGATATATCTCTTTCCCCCCCGATAAATACTGTTTCATTACCTATTTTTGCCTCAAATTTTCCTTGCTTTTCAATTAACTCCTGAAGATCTTTTGGGGTTGCCCCTGCAACCTCGACTAACATAAAATTATTTCCTGTTAAATCTGAAACAGGTAAGACTTTTACATCTGAAATTCCATAAACATTAAGTCTATTTACCGTGATTGCTACCAGATCATTTACTTCTTGCGAAGATAGTTTCTTTTCTTGCGCCTGAATAAGTGCTCGTGAACCTCCAACCAAATCTAATCCAAGTTTAAGATTTGTCTTTGGAATTTCTGAAACAGTTATTTCTGGAGGCTGATTTGAAAAAAGAATTATCTCTGAGCTTTTTGTTTGTATGACTGTCTTTACACTCTGATTAAAAATATATTTCCCCTGCATAATATTTGAAAATTCTTTCAATCCAATTATTTCTTGACCATCAATTGCGACAATTATCTGGTCCTTTTTCAATCCTTGCTCAAATGCTGTTGAATTTGATTCCACACTCGTTATTAAAACTCCTTTTTGAGAAAAAGTCGGTGGGATTCCAAAAATAGACAAGAGAGATAATGCTAAAATGATAATTAAAAGCCAAATTCTCCAGCTTAATTTTAATTTCATTTTCTCTTTTTAACATACCATTTAAGTATTGAAACATTAGTTATCCATGTATTGAGAATATCAAATCCTAATCCTATTGCAAGGATTGTAAAAATCTGAGTTAAAACTATTGAAAAAGATCTCACAACAAATAGTGCAACACTTATTGCCAACAAGGAAGTCAGAGTCATAGTGATTCCAGTTTTAAATGAATTGAAAATTCTTTCATTCAAGCTACCCTCATATCTTTTCAAAATTCTTGTTGTGAGCAATATATCTGTATCTACTGAATAACCTATTAACATGAGAAATGCCACAATTCCGGCACTTGACATTTTCAACCCTAAAATATCTACGAAAACCAATGTCATGAAAATATCGGCAAAAGCAGAGATGATAACTGCTATAGAAGGAACAACGGTTCTGAAAATAATAAAAACAACTATGGCCATAAAGATAAATGCAAATAAAATAGCAATCAAAAGTTGTTTATAGAAACTCTCGCTCAGTGCGGAGCCGGTAAATTCAATACTGCTATTATCTTCATCGAGTTCATAACCTAAATATTCTTCTAAAATCTGTTTTGTTTCTTGGCCTTCAGTTCTTGTTTCAATAATTACTGCTTCTTGTTCACCTGTAAATAAATCATAAATCTCTCTTGTATTAATATCTTCAAGTTTATCTGAAATATCCTGTTGCAGCTTATTGGCATCAATTTTCTCATAAATTGTCACAGAGGTTCCACCTGTCAGAGAAACATCCCGATAAATAAAATCTTGATGATTTGAATAAAAAAGACCTATGTAAATAAATCCAAATATCAGAATTACTGCAGGAATTAACAATAACAATTTGTAATTCTTATCATGAAATTCACTTATCCTGTTTTTCAATTCTTCTTTCATTTTATTGATTCTTTTAAAATGCGCGGGCCGGGAATCGAACCCGGATCAATTGGGTGGAAGCCAATTATTCTGCCTTTAAACTACCCACGCATAGAATAAAAAGCAGAATTCTGTTTAATAAAGTTTACTCTTCTAAAAATTATATCTTCTTTGTTCCTAATTTATCTTATTTACACTTGCAAGCTGGTTTACAACTATTGCACTTGCCACATTTAGAACAACAATTTGCACCGCATTTTTGACATTTCTTTTTCATTTTATTATTCCTCTTTTTGTGAATTATATAATTAAAAACCATATATAAATTTGTTGTTTAGAATTACAACGCGCTTGGTAGGATTCGAACCTACGACTTCCACCTTAGGAGGGTGGCACTCTATCCAGCTGAGTTACGAGCGCATAACTGAATCAAGGATGGTTAATTTATCCAAAATTAATTGGATTCATGCAGAGTAAAGGATTCGAACCTTCGTAAGCACTAAGCTAA
>CAZJVQ010000009.1:0-1903 GCA_964549605.1 Candidatus Woesearchaeota archaeon
CGACCGTGCGCTTAGAAAAAGTTTAACGCCCTAACTTTAATATAATTTATCAATGCTGAAGGGGTTTTTAAATATTGTCGAGATGGAGTGGATAGAAAATTCTAAATAATACCTTTTTATCTATCTTTTATGAAAAAAATAACTAAGTCTTGTCCAGTAGATGAAAAAGAGTATATTTTTACAGAGAATATAAATTACTTTGATACTGGTAAGCAGTCTATTTGGGGAAAAGGGGATAAAGAAACCCTTAAACTATTAAATAAAGAACAAATTAAAGGAGATTGGTTGCATTTAGCAGCAGGAGATGGAAGATACAATCTTATTCTGTTAAAGAAAGCAGACTCTGTCATAGTTACAGATATTGATGCAAGTACTCTTAGCAAGCTTTGGCACTATACTCCAGAAAGATACAAACCCAAACTTAAAGTTAAAATCTTTAATCTTATTGATAAATTTCCGTTCAAAGATAACTCTTTTGATGGTGTTTTCAATACAGGAACACTGCATTTATTTCCACCAAAGATTGCCCGTAACATATTCAAAGAGATTGATCGCGTATTGAAGCCAGATGGTAAAGTCATAATCGACTTTGCAGTAGATGTGAAGAGGACAAAACTTTTCGATAGAAAACCTTATATAATTGGGAAGAGGGATGACTACACTTTGATTGAAGGAAAAACATTTCTTAAGAATGTGTTTAATAATTATAAACTTAAAATAATTGAATCAGAACCCATAACAGAAATCATGAAAGAAGCAAACCCTGCATATATTCTTAACTGTAAGTTCTTATTGGTGGTTGCTAAGAAATAAGCATCTTAAACAAACTTCCCCACATCCCTTAATCTCCCAAACTTCGCCTTTGTAATTGCAAAGCATAAATCATATGTAAAATCCTCATGAATGCCCCACAAAACTAATTGGTTGTAGACTTCTTCCCAGAATTTGTCCTCTTTTTTAGTTAATTGAGTAGTCTTCATTCGTTGTGTCTTGTGATGGCTACCCTTTTTAAATATTGTCGAGATAGAGTGTGTCTTTAAGAATGAGAGGTTATTTAAATTATAGAGCAGATTTTAATTTAAGATGACCTTTAGACTATCTCCCTCCGCATTAAATCTTATGAAAGACTGTCCCCGTTGCTTCTGGCTCCATCAGCATAAAGTTTGGAAGAGGCCAGCGGGAATATTTCCTTCCCTACCATCTGGGATGGATAAAATTCTAAAAATTCATTTTGATAAATTTAGAGATAAAAGAAAACTTCCACCAGAATTGTGTGATCATAAACATTGCAAAAATATGAAACTCTTCACAGATAAAGAAAAACTGAAAATCTGGCAAAGCAATTTTAAGGGAGTTTCTTGGATAGATAGGAAAGGAAATGAATTGCACGGGGCAGTAGATAATATTCTTGTTAAAGGAAAGAAACTTATTGTTCTTGACTATAAAACCAGAGGCTATCCATTAAAAGAAGATACCGCTGAACATTATAGACTTCAACAAAACATTTACAATTTCTTATTAAGAAAAAATGATTATAAAACGGAAGATTATTTCTTTTTGTTGTTCTATATTCCTAACGAAGTCACAAAAACAGGAGAAGTAATATTTGACACAGAATTAGTTAAGATGAAAGTTGATGTTAAAATGGCTGAGACTACTTGGAAGAAGGCATTGAAATTATTAAATGGAAATTGTCCAAAAGAAAGTTGTGAGTGGTGTGAAGGGAAATAATGGAGAAGAAAAGATTAGAATTTAATGAGGATGGAACGCCAAAAATTCCAGAGCATATAAAAAAGAGTAATGAAGAGTCTAACAAGAAAATAAAAATAGCTAAAGATAATCCTAAAAAAGTGTATGTGGGTTATGAAGAAATAGAATCTGGTTATGAAGACGAATGGATGAT
>CAZJVQ010000009.1:1913-20635 GCA_964549605.1 Candidatus Woesearchaeota archaeon
AAACAATATTCCAAAAAGTATTTTATTTGAGTTAAAAAAATGGGCAGATAAACAACACGAAATTGTAAGGGGTAGTGCATGGATAGAAGAGGAGAGCGAAAATGAATTCAGTCTTAAAGTTAGGGGTTATCAAAATAGATATAGATGGGCACATACTTTTCTAAACGGATTAAATACAGCCTTAATAAAAAATTTTGGCACTATGATAAAACACAAAAATACCGATAAACATAACTTCTATGTAGATTATACATATTTTCATACAGAACCAAGGGAATAGCAATCTTTTTAATATTCCAGTATTTCTCTTAATAAAGGTTGTATCTTAAAATGATAGATTATGTAGATTTTGAAGAAAGCTTCAGAAAATTGGTTGAGAAGCATAAGAAGGACAAGAATTACGATTTAATAAAGGACTACCCAAAAATATTTTCCACAGTTATGGGAATCGCATCTGATAAAAGCGCCCTTGCTGATGGAATTGTAAAGATGATTATGAATGGGGCCATTTCTTACTTTGTTTTATTGGAGGATATTCTTCCAGAAAGCGAGGGTGGAATTAAGGGCTACCTTGATGATTTTTTTGTGTGCATATATGGATTGCATAAATTATTGGAATATGACAAAAAACTTGGAGGATATCTTATTAAAAAGCATTGGAAACTTGAAGAGGATTACGAAAATTATATTATAAATAAGCATTACGAGCTTGTTAAAAAACTAGGTCAAGATCTTGCTTTAAAAATAATATCCTATTCTGGAATAGATCTCATTTCAGATTTTATTTCTTCCAAGAAACATCCTAAAACATATTCACAAAAGAAAATTAGAGATCTTCAAAGGAGAATATCATACTTGTTTTTTCTATTTCTCAATAGACCTATTATAGGAAAAGAACAAAGAAGAAACTTTGAGAATCAATTTTTTGGAAGAGAGGAATTTATGGAATTTGCAAAAAAGTTAGAATTATTGTCAAAGTCAGATGATCAATTCTCTATTGCACAAAAGAATGTAGATGAAATGTTTGATATAGAGGCGAGATTAAAGAAAGCCAAAGCAAAGAGGTTGCTTAAATGAGCGGTTTAAAGGACTTGTCCAACGATATAAAAAGAATATATGACTCTGATTCAGGGGAGGGAATATCGCAAATTTTAAATTTACTTCTAGGAAAGGCACACAAATATAGTCGTATAGGAAGCTACTTCACTTCTAAATCGTTTATATCCTTAGCAGAAGGATTGAGTAAATTTATTTTTAAAAAAGGAAAAATGCTGCTAATTATAAACTATGAAATGGCGAAGGAGGATTATGAGGAAATTAGAAAAACCCTTGATTATACCAAAATAGAAAATAAAATAATGTTGGATATCAAAAATCTAAAATCTGAAATTGAACTGAATTCTGCAAAGGTCTTAGGGTGGTTAATTGCAGAAAAAAGACTTGAAATTAGAGTAGTCACTGGTGAAGCAAAAAAACTCATGCATATAAAACAAGGCATAATAGAAGATGAGTTTGGCAATAAAGTGGCATTTACAGGATCAGCAAACGAAACTTATTCTGCATATGAGAGAAATATAGAACAGATGGCCTTTTTTAAAAATTGGGAAGAGGGACAGGAAGAATATGTAGATGAGTTTCTATTTAGGTTTAGTCATTTTTGGAATGATTATGGTTTTGAGGCAAGAACATATTCTTTAGCGAAAGCTTTTGAAAAAGGATTAATTAGGATAAGACCAAAATCAAATTCTGAATTAAAAAGTGCTCTTAAAACAATCTCTACTGAAAAGACTAAAAAAACAATTATTCCTAGACCTTATCAAGAAGAAGCTGTGAAATCGTGGATTGATAATGGTCGTAAGGGAATTATTGAAATGCCTACTGGATGTGGAAAAACAAAAACTGCCCTATTTTGTTATAAGTCTCTTGAAAAGCAGGAGGATCCGCTACCACTTATAACATTGATATTTGCTCCAACAAGAGCCATTTGTGACCAGTGGGTATCAGAATTTCAAGGAGAGCGATGCAAAATCTGCAAAATTTATGACAATCCAAAATGGAAGCCATCACTTAAAAAAGAGATTGTTGATATAAAATTAAAAACAAATGATAATTTAGTAATTATTGGGACATATGCTCTTATAAATTCTTCCTACTTAATTGATCAAATAAGATCCACTCCAAAAAGCAATAAATTTTTGATAGCAGACGAAGTTCATTCAACGGGTGCAATAAAAATTTCTGAAGGACTAGTTGAGGATTATAACTATAGGCTTGGATTAAGTGCTACACCTAAAAGATGGCTGGACGAGGAAGGCACAAGTAAAATTTTTAGATATTTTGGAGATGTAGTATTTGATAAAATTAGCCTTTATGATGCCATTTACAAGCTTGATGTCTTAAGCGAATACAATTATCATCTGATTCATGTTTTATTAAATGAGGGAGAACTTGCAAAATATCTTAGACTTACAAAGAGAATTATTCAAAAGATGTCTATGAAAAAAAAGGATAAATACAACAAGTCATTGGACGCGGAAATCCAAAGGCTTGCCGAAAAAAGAGCAAAAATCATTAAAAATTGTCAAGCAAAGTTAGAGAAGCTTCCAAAAATAATTGATAAAATTAAGGATGACAGATCACTAATCTTTGTTTCTCCAGAACAAAGAGAAAAAGTGATTGAGTTAGTTAAGCCAAAAATAAGATATCACCAATATACTTTTTCTGAAAAAACAGGCATTAGGGCAGAGGCACTTAAAAATTTCAAAAAAGGAAAATTAAAATGCATAATTGCAATAAAATGTTTAGATGAAGGGTTAGATGTCCCATCTGCCAAGGCAGGAGTGATAATGTCGAGTTCTGGGAATCCTAGGGAATTTATCCAGAGAAGAGGAAGATTACTCAGAAAAGATTCATTGAAAAAATATGCAGATATATATGATTTTATTGTTACACCTCCAAAAGAGGCTATAGAATCTTCAGAAATGTATAAAAATCAGATATCAAGGGAAATGGCTAGAATAGCGGAATTTTCCAAGTCAGCAAAGAATGAGCTGGAAATAGCAAAAGAATTAAAAGAAATAAAAACTGAATTAAGAATATGACAGAATTGCCAAAATTGATAAAAGATACTATTAATGAATTAGTTCCCGTATCAGAAGAGAGAGAAGCTATTTTACAAGCAATAAAGCTTCAGGAAAAATTTGGAAGCGGAAAATCAATTAATCTTTTAAGTGAGTATGAAAAAATTATTGAGGGGCTAGTAAAATGAAATTAAGCAAAGTTATAATTGAAAATTATAGGGGATTCTATGGAAAAAATGTTATAGAATTCGATGTGGAAAAAAAGAACAAGAATATAAATTTGATTATTGCAAGGAATGATACTGGAAAAACAACATTTCTCAATGCAATTTATTGGTGTTTGTATGGGGAAGAGCAATTCTATAGCACAAAAAGAGGTAATAGAAGGATCCTGTCAAGTATTATGTCACATAAAAAGATAGTGGGAACCTCTATTGATGGAAAAATGAAGCTGTCCGTATCTTTGGTTTTCAATGATAAAAAAGGGCCTAAATATGAGATAACTCGTGAAAAGACATTCAAAAGATCCAGAGATGAAGAAAGTGATCTAAAAATTATTCCACAAGGAGAGGATGTTCTCTATGGGATGGAGATGAATGCCACTGGAACAGGTTTTGAGGATATTGAGCATATTAACAACTTTATAGCTTCCAAAATTCCTATGGGAATTAGTTCTTTCTTCCTTCTCGATGGAGAACAACTAAAGGCAATTTTCACATCAGATATTCAATATAAAATAAAAGAAGCTATAGAGAGGGTGGCAAATATGGATGCTATAAATGGAATGATTTTAAATCTTATTGAATTAGATAGAAAATACTCTAGGGATAAATCTGGAATAGATGCAAATTTTGGTGCAATTCAAAAAGGAATAGACAAGTGTGACATAAAGTTAGATGAGCACAATAAAACACTTAAAAGCACTGTAAAAGAAAATGAAGATCTGAGGAGGCAAATTATTGGGCTTGTAGATTTTCTCGAAAATCATAATGAAGCAGTAATTAGGGGATATGGTGCTAGTGAAAAGAGAATAAGAGAGGAAAATGAAATCTTAGATGCGCATAAAAAATCTGATGAAGCAGAGTTAAATAAATTGGTTGTAGAAGCATACATATTACAGAATTCTGAGAAATCCCTTAAAGCAACGCTAAAGAAATTTAATGAAATTATAACTGGTGGAAACTTTCCTCCAGCAGTTGATTCAGCACATGTGCTTCAGCTTTTGAAAAGAAGGGAATGTATTTGTGGAAGGAAAATAAAAAAAGATTCTGATGAGGAGAAAAAACTGAAAAAACTTGCTAATGTTCAAAGTTATAAGGAATATGTCAGAGTTATTTCAGAAGGTGGTTCAAGACTCCCAGAAATGATTGATTCACTTAAAGATAAGATACATTTAATAGCTGATCTGCGAAAGAAGATATCTGAAAGTGAATCAAAACTTGAAAAAAATACAAGGGAGTTGGAAGAAATCGGCCAAAAACTTAAAGATTCTGATATTGAAGATATAAAAGAAAAAGCCGAGGATAAAGAAATTGTGGAAAGAGCAATATTCAAAAATGAAAGAGAGAAAAACAGATTAGAGATGGATATTCATGATTTGGATGAAGTTAAAAAAGGCTTGGAAATAGATTTGAGAAATGTGAAGATTAAAGATATGAAAGATCAGTTGCTTATAAAAAAATCTGAAAAATGTAAGGAACTAATAATTTATGCAAAAGGCATTAAAGAAGCCATAATGAAAAAAATAAAGGATAAAATTGAGGAATCCACCGCAAGGAATTTTATAGAACTTCATTGGAAAGCAGAAGATTATGAAAAAGTTAGTATCTCTGATGATTTCTCATTGTCGGTTAAAGATAAAAACAAGGGAGAACTAATAAATGAATTATCACAGGGGGCAGCTCTATGCTTTGGTTTGGCATTTATGGCTGCATTGCGAAATTATTCTGGATATGACGTTCCTATAATTATCGATTCTCCTGTTGGGAAAATTGATGAAGGAAATCGTGAAAAAATTGCAAAGAATCTTCCAAATCAGCTCAAAGATAAGCAAGTTATATTTTTGGTTACAAGTTCTGAGTATACTTCTGTATTCAAGAAATTTTTAGAAGACAAGATATCAACCAAAATTAATTTGATTTATAATAATAAAACTGGAGAGATAGACATAAAAAATGGCGGCAATTGATGAATTTATTAGCAAGATTAATTACTTAAACATAGACAAAAACAAGAGAAAAATTTATAATAAATTAAAGAACTCTATCATATTTAAAGAAATGGGAAATCCAGAACTCTTTTTATTGAGCTTAGCATTGGGATTAAAATATAAAAAAAAGAAGAAACTTTTAAGCAGCTCAAATCTCTTTAGAGTAAATGAGCTAGGAAACAAAGTGTGGATAACTCTTTCGGTAGGCTTTTCTGAATTGGACGATATAAGTGTATTTGAAACGAAAGAGGGTGCAAGAATGGCTTTTAAGGTTTGTGAAGAATATGCAAATTCTGGAATTGACATCTTAAATGACCTTATGAAAAAGTCCTCAGAATTCACCACTAATTTAATAGAAGAGTTGCTGAGTAAGTAATTAAAAAAATTCTATGGCAGACACAGTAAATAAAAATACAAGAAGTAGAATAATGTCAAGAATAAGGTCATGCGACACTTGGCCAGAAATATTTCTAAAAAAACTATTGGGGGGGTTTGCATATCAACCAAAAATCTTTGGAAGGCCTGATTTCATCAATTACAAAAGAAAAATTGTTGTATTTGCTGATGGATGCTTTTGGCATCAATGCCCTATTCATTCTAAAAAACCTAAGCAAAATCAAGAATATTGGATCCCAAAACTAGAAAGAAATATTATCAGAGCAAAAGAAGTTGAAATTACATATAAAAAATCTGGTTGGAAAGTAATAAGAATATGGGAGCATGAAATAAAAGAAAATCCAGAGAAATATATAAAAAAATTGATGATGCAAGAAATTGCTTAAGAAGCATAATTAATCTTCAATATATGCTTTGCTATCTTCTGCGCTAGTTTTGGAGGAACTGCATTAGCTATTTGTTGGGAAACATCACCTGTTCTCCCATAAAATGCAAAATTAAAAGGGAATGTGTGAAGGATTGCCTTTTCTCTATTGGTGAGATATCTGTTTTTTGTTGGATGTATGATATAATTATTTGTTATTGTTGGGGCTGGTTCTGAATTAGATAATCTTCTGTAATAGCTTCCATATCTTTTAACAGTAACCAATTTTCCTTCTCTTACTTTTTTAGTCTTGAATTTCTCTGGAAGATCCTCATAATAACCTCCCTGAGGAATTAATTTTATTCTTGCTAATACGTTTGGTTCATTCTTTATTATTTCAATATTTTTGAGATTTTTGAGATTTTTGATTTTTTTCAAGAAATCTCCAACCTTGGTTATTTTTTTTGACTCTTCTGGGAAACTCAAATCAATATTTTTTTTGGTTGCTAAAAATATAATTCTTCTTCTTTTTTGAGGAACACCATACTTTTCAGTTTTAAAAATTTTGTATGAGATGTTATATCCAGCCTTTCTAAATTCCCCGCAAATTAATTCTTTAAATGGGCGGTTTTTCTCATCCTTTCTTGCCAATAGATCAGCAACGTTTTCCATGACAACAAAATCTGGTGAAAGAATTTTTATTACTCTTACATATTCCCTAAATAATTGATTTCTTTCATCATCTTTTCTTAACTTGTTATTGTTTAGTCTTGTAAAGCATTGGCATGGCGGTCCACCAATAACTATATCTATTTTTTTTACCCCTCTTTCTTTCAAAATTTTCTTTAATGATTCTTTAGTGATGTTTTCTATATCCCCTTCTATAAAATAAGATTCTGGAAAATTTTTTCTAAAAGTTTCTGCAGCTTTTTCCCAATTATCATTTCCAAAAACTATATTATAGCCTGCCTTCTCGAACCCAAGATCAAATCCTCCTGCTCCAGAGAAAAAACTTGCAACATTAAGCACCTCCATATTAATATTAACTATATAAGTATTATAAATCTTTTCTTCAAAGATTTTTTAGCAACTATTCTTCTTCCCTGCGGAACGTCAATAGCATTGGCACAATTTTTTCTTTCTTTTCAAATTCCATAATATTTTTCTTGAGGTCATCAAAGGATCTGTAAATAGCTATCATATATCCAAATTTGCTCCTTTTTTCTTTTAGTTGTGGAAATTCGTGCAGGATTTCTTTCTTTAATCGAATAATACTCCAAGATCGTGATCCTTCATTATAAAAAAGACGTCCATTAACTTTTAAAGTCTCACGAGTAGGAGATAGAAATTTAATCTCTCTTTTTTCAAACTCTTTTTGAATCATCTTGCTATTTTTAAACTTCACAAATATATAAAGGCTAAGTTCATATATCAATCAAGGATATAAATTCTTATAAGTAGAGAGAGACTGCAAAAAATATGGTTAACTCGCCATCAATATTCCTTGATTATGGAGAACTAATTTTTAATTACGATTTTAATAAAGATACTCTTCTGAGAGCTCATAAAATAGCTCTGCAACATATTAATTCTAGAAATGGGAGAATCTCTTTAGAGCAACTCTCGGGAGTTCATAATACATCAATTAAAGCATATTTAGAATCAAGAATAGATGATACCGAATGGCCTATGGAAAGAATTATGGGATTGATGTTTGAAAACCTAGGATTAAACGGAAATATCTCAATTTCGGATATTTCGGATATTTACAAATTAAACGACCATGATGCGACACCTATGCCAACAACTCTAGAAACCCTACCAGAATTAGCGAAAATGGGAAAATTGGGCATTATTTCTAACCTCCCGCATGATTCATTAATCTACGAGTTAAAGGAAAATGATTTATTTGATTTTTTCAAAACAATCACTGTTTCTTACCAAGTAGGATACAGAAAACCGCATCCAGCCATATATTTAGAAGCCATGAAAAGAACACATACAACTCCAAGTCAGAGTATATTCATTTCGCATGATGAAAAAGAGGTGGATGGAGCACGTAATGTAGGAATGACGTCATTACTAGCCAAGAATCTTGGCGAAGCTCTTCAAGAGGTAAGGATCCACCAAGATGAAAATAATTTACACTAATATTAGTCCAATCACTAATGCATATACGAATTTGAATCATATTTTTCATTTAAAAAAACAAAATCCCCAGAAGGTATATCTTTGTGTATGGGATAATTTTGTTTTTGAAAATCCTATATATGAAAAAAGCATTAATAATAAAGAGAAAAAGAGCGAGAGATTACAGGAAAATGTCAGGATTCTTGAGAAACTTATGACCCATTTAAAAATAGATTACAAGATAATATATCTTTCTGAAGCAATGAATAGATTGTTAAGAAACCCCTATCGTTTCTCAGAATTTCAGACAATTTTAGCAAATATTAAAATAGAAAATCTATCCAAAGGACTTGAAATAAATTATATTCCTTTTAATGAGATCAGCGTTTCTAAAATAAATTATATTATAGCAGATTATCTCATTGCTACTTCTTTGCCAGAATTATTTCCTGACTTATGCTCAAGCCAGCCAACCCATTATCTAACTTCTGAAAGATTTAGAGCATTTCATAGCATTACAAACCATTGTCTTAAAACAGGGTCTTCTAAGTATGTTTTTCCAAAATGCCTTTTTGTTACAGGTGTGCCTGTGATCATGCATTCTGATAAGAAAACAATACCTTCCTTGGAAATGTCTTTTGAAAGCATAAAGCAAATTGTAAGGAATCATTATAAAAAAATGCCCCAAAAAAAAGAAATCCATGATTTATCTAACGTATTATTTTCAGTTTTATCCAAACTTATTTTCAAGGATAGAAAAATAGGAAAGAGAGAGATAGAGAAGATTATAGAAAAAATGACTTACTCAGATTTTATAGATTTTACATCACTAAATTTATACAATTATTTTCATGAAATAAACAAGATTACTTCAAAAATTAAGATTAGCAATCAGAAGCAAAGCTATTTTATCAAAAATTATGAGGAATTCAATTCCAAAATAAAACCACTTAACAGCATTAAACTTGAGATTCTGAAAAATTGCAATGGCAATAATAGCAGCCTTGATATATCGAGAAAGACTGGATTAAAATTAAGCACAGTTTCCACTTATATCTCGCATTTGAAGAATCAGAAGATCATAGATGATGCAAAAAAACCAAGAAGATTAATTGACAGCTTCGTAATTGATTTGGAGGTGCTAGATGGATAATAAAAAGCTTGTTCTTATCAATAGTCCAATTCAAAAATACTCTTATTTTTACAGACCCCAATATAGAACAACCGCACCATTAGGTTTAGGATATTTGGGCACAATAGCAAGAAGGGCAGGCATTGAAACAACTCTCGTGGATGCAGAGTCACAAAAACTTACAATAGAAGAAATTGCCTCACATGTTAATTCCATGAATCCAGATACAGTTGGAATAAACATGATGTCCACTAATTACGAAATATCTTTGGAGATATTGGATAACATAGAGGCTTCACAAAAAATAATTGGTGGATCTCACGCAACACTGAAAGGAGATGAGATAATGGGGCAGGTGTCGAATAAAGGAAATTATCTGGTGGTTAAAGGGGAGCCAGAAGATATCTTTGTAGACTTAATAAGAAAAGGACAAACTGGAATTATAAATGCTGGAAGAACAGAAAATCTTGACAGATTGCCATTTATTGACAGAACTCTTTTTGATAATGATCCTTATTTTGAAAATTATGCTTTTGAATCTGCGATGAGCACTGCGAGGGGTTGCCCGTTCTCATGTGTATTTTGTTCTGTTCCTGTAGTCCACGGAAACAAGATGAGAACAAGATCAATTGATAATGTTCTGGAAGAAATACAGGAATTGCAATCTCAGGGAGTAAATAGTATTCACTTCATGGATGATATATTTAATTTTAGCAAGAAAAGATTGTATAATTTTTGCAATACCACAATAGAAAGAGGAATGGATATTAGTTGGAGAGCTCTCACTCGTGTAGAATTATTAGATGATATTCTGCTAGAAAGAATGAGAGAGGCTGGATGCTATAAACTTTCTTTTGGAATAGAGTCAGGAGTGCCAGAGATTTTGAGATACATAGGAAAATGCCAAGATACTGATTTGGTAAAAAGAACATTCAGCAGATGCAAAGATTTGGGAATTCAAACAAAAGCATTTTTTACGATAGGGCATCCTCCAGAAACAGAGGATGATATAAGAAGAACAATTGAATTTTCTCTAGAATTGGATGCAACAGAGGCTTACTTTATGGTTGTAAGAGCATTCCCTGGAACTAGACTTTATGAAGAAATGCAAAATGTAGGGTTGTCAGAGAGAGATTTATCAAAATATCATCAATTTCAAGACGAAGATGGCTATGTAAAATACCATGTTATGAATGTAAAATCATTAAATGGAATGCCAGAAACCAAACTTGATGGGATGGTAAGGGAAGCGTATGGAAGGTTTTATAAAAAACCTGAAGTTCTTTCTCTTAGTGCTTAAAATGAAAGTATACCTAACATATAAATTCAAAGAAGAAGATCCAGAAGGGTTAAGAAAAAAGCTAGAAGAATTTAGCAAGATTATAGAGGAATCTACAAATTGGAAAACATTTGCTTTCTTTAGAGATGTTCAAAATTGGAAAATAGGAACAATGGACGTGCAGGAAGTAGTAAAAAAGGCAATGGAATCTATCAAAGATTGTGATGCTATTATCGCAGAAGCATCAGAGAAGGCAAGAGGTATATATTTTGAGGTGGGATATGCCAAAGCTCTTGGAAAAAAAGTGATTGTTATACATAAAAAAAATACTGAGGCTAATTTTCTTGAAGCTTCCGCAGATATAAAGATAGAATACGAAGATTTTGAAGATCTGAAAAAGAAATTAGGAGAAATTAAAACCACTATTTTTGAATAAGTCACTTCCTCTGAAGAAGTGTATTATATGGGGTGACTCATTTAAGATTTTTCCCATTTTTAAAGACGACAACCTAAGCTTTTTCCTCTTTTTTTGGGTGTCTATGTTTTATCAGTTTCTCTAATCTTGCTTGTAAATACCTAAGATCAATTGTATCCCCAAATTTTTTATATTTTTTAGTAACATTTCTGTTTGTAACAACAAAAAACCACTTATCATAATTTTCATTCAATAATTTTACTTTTTCAATAAGTTGTTTTTTAGATTTTTTTAGAACTAGTCCAGTCTCTACTTCAATAGCCCATTTTTTCCCATCCAATTCAAAAGTAATATCTGGTTTTACTGTGACAAACTTTTGCACTTTAATTTCCTTTTTTTCCAAAAATTCTGTAATGTCAAATATCACAAATAGATGAGTTAGACTTTCATTAAATCTTGGCTTTAAAAGAAATTTCTCTTTTTGTTTAAGATTTAATCCCTTATATTCTGCTATCTTATATCCCTTAGATAAGAGATATTTTATTTCATCAGAATTCAAACCTTTTTTTCTAAAAAACCTTTTATCTTCATCAACATTTATTTTTATCTCTCTTGACTTTTTCATCTTGGGTTTTGGTTTGACTTTCTTCTTGACAATATTTTCTTTATTTTCATTAATTATTTCATCGGCATTTGTTGTAATTAACTTATGTTCTTCTGGGGATGCAATAACTTTTATTTCAGAATGATCATCTTCCATAATTAAAAGACCTTCACCAACATCTGCTGTCAAAAGATGATTTTTTTCAGAAGAGCTTAGATGGAATGCCTTGCATATATTATCAATCACTGCTGGCTTTTGCCTCATTAGTAAAGTATATGAAGAATTTGCCAGCACAGATTTTCCTGCTTTTGAATTAAGCAATCCTTCAACTTCTTGATTAATTAACAATAATCCCAAATTGAATTTCCTAGAGGTTTTGACTATCTCAAAAATATAGTCTGAATCTTCTGTTCTTGACAACAAAGACCATGCTTCATCAATAAGAAGTATTTTCCTATTTAAATCAGACCTCATCTTCATATAAACATAATCTAAAATAAGAAACATTATTGGTGGTTTAACCTGATTTGGCATATCCCCAATATCAAAACAAACAAAATTATTATCAAAATCTATATTGGTATGTTGATTAAAGAAACTAAAAACACCATTTACATACATATTCAAACGATTAATCAAACTTCTAAGAGTTGTTTTCTCAAGCCTTGTTGCCTTTTTTTCCATTTTCTCTAATACTCTTAATAAGTCTTCAAGAATTGGAGGAGTATTATTCCAAGTATCTGGGTTTTTATCTATTCCCTTAAGTTCGTATGTTTCTGTGATTGCTTTATCGATAAATGCCTTTTGTATATCACTTAAATCTCCCAGCATAACTTTCATTAGATCCATCAAACTTAATCTCTTTTCAATATAATCATGACCCATTAAATCTAGAGGATTAATCATTGTCTTTGATTTCCTAGATAGATCAATTCTCTGCCCTTTGAAATGCCCAACCAAATTCCTGTATTCTCCTTGCGGATCAATAACCATAACTTTTGTACCATTCAATAAATATCTAGAGATAAGCAATTTAGAGAAATAAGATTTTCCACCACCTGATTGAGCCAAGATTAAACCATTTGGATTGGGGAGATTAAATATATCTTTTATTATGGGAATTCCATTTTTATTAAGCCCCAACCAAACCCCATTATCATCTGCCTGCAGAAACTGGCTGGTAAACGGAAAGAACGCCGACAAGGGCTCTGTGGTTATATTTCGGCTAATGTCCAGCTCATCTATGCCCAAAGGGGCAACTGATTTATATCCTTGTAGCATCCTTAAATTTGCAGTTTTTGGGAGAATCATAATGCTATTTAATTCAGATTCAACCTTTTTTGTCAGCAAATCTAGTTCTTTAAGAGAATCTGCCTTACAACTGATATAAAGGCTTATATTGAACAATCTCTCTTTTCCCTTCTGCAAATCTTTAAGGGTTTTTCTAGTATCATTGTGCTGGATTTCTAAAGATGGATTTATTATTCCTTTCATCTGCATGGAAAACAAATCCGCCCTTTGCTTTTGAAGTTCTTTATTTAAGTCTATCAACATTCCCTCAATTGGATAAGGTTTAATATGCATGCTTAAATCAAAATCCCCCAAAGAACTAACAATCTTATCCAAAAATCCAGATTCAACCATCCGAGGATAACCATTGGCATAAATTATTCTGTGATATTTTCCATCTATTTCGACATGATCCGAATCTGTATTAATAATGTCTGGGGATAATGAATCAATAAAATTTCCCTTCCCTTTTCCATAAAAGAATTTTCTCAAAAGAGTTTTTAATTTAAGAGAATTTAATCTTTCCACTTTAAGATTTAATGATCTCAATCTATCTATGCAGATATTTGTTTGTATTTCTATCTCTGTTTTTTCTGGAATCACTAAATAGAAAACCCTATTCATAATTTTGCTGTTGGTAATAACATTATTCAAATGCTTTTTATAATCTTCAAATAGACTAAGAAACAACTTATTCTTTATTTTGGATTTTAATAAAGAAGTATAACTCTCCAACTCTATACTCTCTGTATTCATGATTATTTGTGTGGGGAAATCAAGAGAATTAAGAAATTTCTGAAAAGATTTTATGATTGCTTCTTTTTCCCCGCTTTGCTTAATGCTAAAATTTATAGGTCTTACCTTGATAACTGAAACTTTCTTATCATTGGAAGTAATTATGCAGTTCTTTTCTATGCCTTTTACTCCAAGGAAATTTTGGAGTTTAAATGTCCCTTTTATTAATTTTCTGGATTTAATAAAAATAAAATAATTCTTTAAATGTTGATCAAAATTAAAAAACATAAAAAGAATGCCTGTAAATATTGGGAGTATTGCTAAAACAAATCCAAATGTTCCTCCTGCACCCTTGATAAAAATCATAGAAATCATTCCAAAGAAAAAAGCGTATAAGAGCTGTCTAAAAGTCAAACCAAAAATAATCTTCTCCTTATATGCTAATTGTTGAGGTATTTCATATGCCATTATGCAAAGTATTTGACAACAGATGTGATTGATGCAGAAGTTTTTTCAGCTGTGCTAAATGCAGATTTAATTGCAGAGAAGAACATGAAGTATATCATGAAAAGATTAGCCAATAAAAATGCAGAAATCATGACTAAAATCTTGAAATTTCTAAATAAAGCTATCTCTAATAATTTTGAAGAAACCAAGAGTATTACAGAAATAAAGAAACCTAAAAAAATGGTTGTTCCCAAAAAATTTAGGATAAGTTTTCCATAATTTTTAAGAGGAGGAATAAAATAAAGAAAAATCCCAATTGGAATAAAAACAACTCCAAAAGCAATTATAATATATCTAAATGTTAAGAAAAGAATTGTAAAAATTAGGGTTATTACATAAATAAAAGTAAAAAAGAATTGCAGCCCGATATTTACAAGATTATCCAGTGTTATTAAGAAGAAATGTCTGTCTATCAACCCAATAACTCCTGAGGATAATAAACTCCCAATATCGACGACGAGTTCATACAGAAAATATGATGCTTGTACCAGCACAACCATTATCAGAATATTCTTAAACCACTCTTTTGCCTTTGTTCTTTTTACCATATCATGACCAGAAAGCATGAAATTGAATCCTGAATAAAGCATCAATATTCCATAAAACAAGGAAATTATATAGAGCATAATTGCCCACAGGGAAATAAAGGGAGATAAGTTGACTGGCTCTGTTAGAAGGGATTTAATCAAAGTTAATAGAGGCTGTATTGGGGCATTTAACAGATTGATTACAAATTCATAAAGTTTCTCGGGAATACAACTTGCAAGATTTACTATTCCACATTTCACAAGAAATGCCCCCAATATTTTTTAATTGAGACATACAAAAATCCGTTAATTGTAAGAAATAAGAGGATTTTGTATATCAGAGAATATTTTCTTTGGATATTCTTTTTAGGATCATAATCTTCGCTTATATATTCAAAATTGTTTTCCTTTGGTAGAAAAAGCCCCTGATAAACTAAACGATCTTCGACATCTTCATATTCATCTAAGTTTTTTATTAGTTCTAATTTTTCCTTTCTCTTTAAGTCGGAATCAATTATATCCTCGCAGGCATAATAATTATCATCAGATACATTCTCGCAGTAAGAATAATTCAATTCTTGATGAGATGAGGAAATAAAAGGGACTTGCACAATAACCATTAGTACAAGTATCCAAAAAAGATATTTTCTCATTTTAACTCACAATAAAGTTTACTATCAAAGGTGCTGCCCAAACAACTATCAACCCGATGATAACATACATCAGCATATTCTTTGCATCTTCTCTCTTCGCAGGATTGCTTCCAGAAGTCATATAGCTGACTCCTGCAAATAGCATAACAATAACTGCTATGACTGTTGCAGAATATTTGACTAAGTTGTAAATCTTCATTACAGGTTCTAAGATCTCATCAAAAGTTCTTTTATCTCTATCCGAGATATCGTCATCAAATCCAGCAACTACTAAAGGGATAGATATCAATAAAGCAAAGAACAGACCTAAGATAACAAGAGATTTCATCCTAATATTGCCCTCCAAAATTTAATTATTGGTAAATATCTTTCCCCATATTTCCACTTAAAAAAATCCAAACAAGTTTCACATATTTTTTCTTCATGATCTAGGAGATCCTTTTTGCACACCCTACATTTTTTCATGCCAATCGTTGATCGGTTAATTATAAATATTACCTAGTGAAAAAATTTTCTTCTTTTTTGACTAAATTTTTTTCACCGATTTCTTATAAGGAATTGCAGAATCTATCTCTTATGAATTCAAATTTTCAATGGAAGGTCGAATCAAAGAAAAAATACAAAATAATTTACGCAGACCCTCCTTGGAAGTATGCTACAGATGTGAGTAAACATTATGAATGCATTCCGATAAATGACATCTATAATTTTCCTATTGATGAGTTTGCAGATGAAAACTGTGCTTTATTTCTGTGGGCAACTTTTCCAATATTGCCTCAGGCAATTGAGACTTTGAAACAGTGGGGATTTAGATATGTTACGGTGGCTTTTACATGGATTAAAACAAACAAAAGAAAAGGAAATCCTTTTGTGGGTATGGGAAACTGGACTAGGGCAAATGCAGAGATCTGCCTTCTTGGATTTAAGGGAAAATTAAAAAGAAAATCAAATAAAGTAAAGCAAGTGATTCTTTCTCCTCGAAGAGAACATAGCAGAAAGCCTGATGAAGTAAGAGACAGAATTGTTGAATTATTAGGTGATATCCCAAGGATAGAGTTATTCGCAAGGCATATCCTAAAAGGATGGGATGTTTGGGGCAATGAAACAACTAAATTCAACGGAAAAGATGGAAGAAAATAAAAAAGTAGAGCAAGTAGAATGGATTTTAATCCTAAAAAAAGCTTGCAGAAAATATGCTCAATTAAAAGAAGGAAAGAAAAATGCAAGGGCTATACGGAAAGTTAATACAAAGATTACATGAAGTTCATAAAGAATATAGGAAAGATATAATCCCCTTTCCACATATATTTGAAAAATTATGCAGGAATTTTTCTATCACAAAGAAAGAATGCTGGGAAATTCTATTTTTATTAAGAGATGTAGGTTTTATTGAGATAATCCCTTTTCATGGGATAAAAATACTTCAAATTAATCTTTCTTAATTACTTTATCTTCTCTTTGCAATTCTAAAATTTCCTTTTCTAACTTAAGATACTCTGAAATTTCCTTTTTATATATGGATGAAACTTTATCATATAATCTTCTATAGAAACCCTCAACTTTAGCATGGTGTTGGTGGAGAAAATCTTTTATATCTATCTTTTTAGATTGCTTCTTTAAATATTGTTTTGATAAGTTTCCCCAACCTTTCCATAAAAGCAAACTTTCCTTATTAAGAAAAAGTTTCTGTTCAGACAAGCCTCCCTTACCCACCTTATTTTTAGTAAATTTTAAGGATACATTAGATATAGGCAATTTATAATGTTGAGTATAACTTCTCAAATCTTTTCTAAATGCGATTATTTCATCATTGCTCAATTTATTTCGTTCTTTATCATAAAAAGAAGTAAATTCCGTGTTATCTAAATCTTTTTTGAATATTCTGGTATGTTCTCTTAAAGAATAAGCACTTGAAATATAATTGTGCAATAATCTGAGAAATTCTATTTGAAACGCATCTAACTTTCCTCTGTTCTCAACAGACCAAATAGATAAATCTGTTTCATACGAATGGATAATCTTGACTACATCATCAAAATTTTTATTAAGAGTATATTGGGAAATGGATAAATGTTTTATCTTTTGTAGAATCTCATTTCCTTCTAACTTATCCAATTTCTTTACAAGTTCTAACCACTTTTTTCCATCAATCATAAAATTTAACAAATTAATTTATTTAAAAATGTTCCTTAAATTTTAACACCCTCCTTATAAATTTTTTTGGTTAGCATTTCAATGACTTCTGGGTCTTTAAGGATTTTACTCATAAGATTATCTATCCCCTCTCTTTCAGACTCTTTTGACATTAACTCTTTTTGAATTTCTTCGTCTAAAGGAAGACCACAAATCTTGCAGAATTTATTGGTTACTTCGTTTTTTGTGTAACACTTACCACATTCCTTCGGCTTCATTTTGGATTTGGGAATTTCTTTATTTATTTCTATTCCATTAGCCTTGAGGATTGCCTCATCAGTCTCTTTTCCTGAAAGATGGATATAAATTCCCGCCATCTTGCTTCCTTGAGTCCAGCCATAATATTGTTTCATTGTGGCTTCTGTCATAATTAAGGAATTTCTAGATGCAGAAGAATGCCTTAACAAATGAGGATACACTCTCTTTTTTATTCCTGCTCTCTTTGAAGCATGTTTGAGAATGTCCACCATTCTGGTATAACTTAATGGAGTTTTATCATCTTTTACCCAAATGTAACTTTCAGGATCATCGTTAGCTGGGTGCTGATTTATCCAGTTTTGAAGATAAGGAGAACTCCAAATAACAAGTATTTTTCTCATGCCTGTTTTCCCGCCGACATGAAGTCTTGCCCCATATTCTTCAAAAGATGCATGTTTGATTTTCATACTTCCGACCTCTCCTATTCTGCATCCAGATTCAGCAAGTGTGGAAATTAATGCCTTATCTCTGGCAGATCCACAATTTCTTATAATCTTTTTTATCTCTTCTTCTGTCAATAATTCTTCAGGGAGCATCTTATGGTTATTTTTGATATTTGTTCTCACCCATCTAATTTTATCAGGGTAAACTCCCCTTTCATCTATATTCTCAGTCCATCTATAAAATTTCTTCAATAGCACCTTAAATGTATGTTTGCTATGCGGACTCCATTCTTTTTTCTCTATTTCTGCCACCAGTTTTTGCAGATCTCCTTTTGTGGCTTTTTTAAGATCTTTTCCAAGCATCTTAGCAACTCTGAATAAATCATAGAGATATCTTTCAATTTTGCACACACTTATTCCCTCACTAAAACAAAAATCGTGGAATTCTAATATGGTTTTTCTATTGGTGTTAGAAATGTCTTGAGATTCCTTAATGTTCTGTAAGGTTCGTTCCAGTCTTCTTTTGTAGTTGTGTATGTCTAACATGCCCTTAATAGCATCGCGGTT
>CAZJVQ010000010.1:0-19889 GCA_964549605.1 Candidatus Woesearchaeota archaeon
CGTACTGATTTGGGTAAGGGAAGAAATTCTGGAGATGGTGGAGACAGAAGGGGAAGAGATTTTGGAGGAAGAGGAAATTATAAGGGGAATAATCAAGAAAGAAGTGGTGGAAGAGGATTTGGTAGAAACACTGGTGGTGGAAGAAGTCAAGGTGGAAATAGAAGGGGAAATCAAGGTGGTGGAAGAAGCTTTGGAGGTAATTCTGGAGGAGGTAGAAGTTTTGGGGGAAACGGAAGAAACTTCGGAAATAGAGACGATAAGCCTAGAAGTTCTGGAAAAAGCTTTGGGAATAAAGATGATTCTAGAAAGCCAAGAAGTTCTGGAAAAAGTTACGGAAGTAGAGATAAAAATAGTTCAAAGAAATTTAATCCTAGTAGCCCTCAAAGATTTAATAGATCAAGACCAAATACAAGAAGGCCAGATAAGAGAAGTGGTGCTAGACGTTAGTTTATTAAGAAAATTTCTATGGCAAACTTTCGCAAGCAATTCCATCTTCATCCCCATCTAATCTGTGAACATCATTACTAGTTCCCCCACAACTATCAAAAACAGCTTGTGCTTCAGCATGTGTTGAAAAATCTCCACAATTATAAATATTAGAACTGCAATCTGAACTTTGTGTTGAACTTGATTCTTCTGTTGGGGTTTCTTCTACAAGATCAATTTCTATTTTTATTTCCCAAATTCCAATTTCTTTATCTTTTGCATAACTTTCTGCTTCTTCAATTACTGGACACAAAGTTACATCTGGATTATATGGATAAGCTTCTGCGTATCCTTTCTTTACAAGTAATTCATTTACAAAAGTTCCATCTTCCAAATAAATATATCTTAACAAACGATCATATCTATCGGTATCTGAAATATCTTTTTCTAATTTAACCTCTTTATTCAAAACTAAATCTTTCAAATATTCCTTAGCTTCATTATAACCTTCTTCACCTCTTTCAGGAGTATCAATACAAATTAATCTAACTCTTTCTCCAGTATCAATTTCTACAGTGTCTCCATCAACAACATAAGTTACTTCAAAATTATCTTTAATTATTTCTTCTTCAATTTCTGGTTCATTTGTTTTTTCTAAAAAAGATTCTTCTTGAACAAATTCTTTTTGAGTATCTTGCTTTATAAGAAATGAGTTAGCGATCACAAATAAAAGAAATATTATCACAATCCAATATCCATACTTTTCCATTCCTCTTTCAAGACGCTTTCTTTTAAAATTCTTCCCCCCTTCTTAGGCGACGCGTATGCCTAATCGCTCTTACCTTTTGTCCATAGATGTTTTTATGAAGTGATATGCAATAGCTGCCCAGATTACCATCATAATCCAACTATCAAAATAGTTTCCAGAGGCATAATTTGCGACCACATAACTGCCAAGTAAAACCACAGCCACAACACTCATAACAACATTGAACCATAGAGAATCAAAAAAATTCTTTATTTCCTTTGCCATAATATCTAAATGAAAAGAATATTTTTAAACTTGTTTATTTTTAAAAAGAGATGAAAAGAAAAGTTAATACCAAAGTTGTTGTTTATTCTTTGATAGCTTTGGTTTTCCTGGCATTGACTTTTTTTGTTGATTGGTTATTTATTGTTCCTGCCGCGATTCTTATGATTTTGAATCAGAAAGAGTTGATGAAATCTTAGTTCAATGACTTTCCTTCAGATCTCTGTAAAAATTGTTTTTCATAATGTTTCAATTCATTTTTTGATCCTTCCAAATATTCTTTATCCCATGGAAATTTGTTTTCGTAGGCAATATGGCTTCCTAGCGTTGCAATAATTTCCTTCCTTAAATGTTCTGGAAAATCAGTTTTATCCTTAATCAAAAAATTCCAATCGTCATTCGTAGCTATTCTATTAATGATTCTTGTAGTGGTTACATCTGAATAAATAACATAATCTTTGTCTAAAAATTTGAATTCTAATCCTCTTTCTTTTGCCCCATTGTGTAATTTATGCAACTGTCCAAGATATTGCATCGCATGAGTTTCTTCATGACCTAATGCCAATATTGATTCCTTGTGCCCCATGTTCTCAAGAATAACTGTGTTTACAATAATTTTTTTATTTTCATCAGTTAGATAACACAATCCAGACGGTTCATGATAAAGATGCTTGTCTCTTGATTTTGCAAAATAGGTAATTTTTTTCTGAGTCCAAGTTCCATGATTTTTGTATTCTGAATTCTTATTAATATCAATAAGAATTTTGGTTGCCTCCAATAGCTTCTCACTCATTTAATATTAAGGAAAGTTTATTTTTTAAGGACTATTATACTTCAAAAAATTTAAAAAAGTAATCATCAATTTTATAAAATCGTATTCCCTAATTATATAAAATGAAAAAGAGGAAGAAAGTATTATTGTTAGGTGCGACTGGAAGAATTGGACCTAGTTTGATTGAGGAGTATTTGAAGGAACATCAGACAGATTATGAAATTATTATTGGAGTTCATAAGGCTGGGGAACATTATGGTTTGAAAACTCGGAAGTTTAATTTGACCAGTATTCCTGTTTTGAAAAGAGCGATGAAAGGTATGGATGTTGTTGTGAATCTTGCCGCGCAATCAAATCCTGAGGCAAGTTGCGAAGAAGTGCTTGAACCAAATATTATTGGAGCGTATAATGTTTTTGAAGCTGCGCGACAATCAAAGATAAAAAGAGTTGTTTTTGCTAGTTCTGTTCATGCTATAAGAGGCTATAAAATTGGAGAAAAAGTAAGGCATGATCATATTCCAAAACCCACAGGATTTTATGGAGCCTCTAAAGTGTGGGGAGAAAGTCTTTGCTACATTTATTCAGAAAAATACAATATGTCTTGCCTAGCCATAAGAATTGGCGCATATGTTTCAAATGACTTAAGACAAAAAGTATGTCTGGAGAGAGAGAATTATGATTACATTATCACTCAAAGAGACATGTTACAATTAATTCACAAATGTGTCATGGCACCAAAGGATTTGAAATACGCAATACTTGCAGGAATTTCGAATAATCATAATAAATACATGGATTTGAAATACACAATGAAGACAGTTGGTTATAAACCAAAAGACGACGTTTACAAAATCTGTAAGGAATGTAAAATCAAAAAATGAAAATTCCAGAAATAAAGTCACAATTAAAAAAGCTTGCTAAAGAATTTGATTTGCAATATAAAGATGAATGGTTCAAATATCTCTGGATTTCCAAACGAGAAAATACCTTGATAGAATATCTTTGGATGTGCCCAGATCCAATTTATACTCAATATGGGAAAACTCTCCATGAAAGAACAAAAAACATTGATAAATTTGTAAATTCAAAAGAGTTTCAAGAAATAATAAAACGATTTGGAGGACAGGTTATGAAAAAAAAAGAGTTGACACAAGGAGTGAAAATTGTTAGAAACATTGAGAATAAAAATTTAATGAAAGAAATACAAAACCTCATTAAGAAAATAAAAAATAAAATAAAATCTTCGACAAGTTTAGCTCTTTTAACAGAAACTAAAATAAAAAAGGAACAAGAATACCTTAAGAAAAGAATTTTACTTCACGAATGGATTCACATTATTTTATTCAAGAATAATATAAGATTTCAAAAAATTAACAAGAAAGATTGGAAAAATGATGAAGGATTATGTACCTTTTGTGAGGAATTTGTGAATAATAACTTGGATAAATTAGAATCTAAAGCAAAAAAAATAACTTATCCTATGGAACATCAGTATTATATTTATGCAATTAAATTTAGAAATCTATTAAAAAATGCTAGTACTCCTAAAGAAAGGAAACAGATTATATTAAAAAAATTAAGAGAATTGAAATGAAAAAAGAAATAGGATTTGTTGGATTGGGAAAGATGGGAGAGAATATGGTTCTTAATCTCCTTGACAAAAAGTACAAGGTTGTTGGATGTAATAGAAATCCTGAGCCAACAAAAAGACTTGCTAAGCATAAAGGATTCGTTCCTGCTTACGATTATAGTGAACTTGTAAAAAATCTTCCAAAACCACGAGCAGTAATTATTATGGTTACCGCTGGAAAACCTGTTAATGAAGTAATAAAAGAACTTTCTAAATTATTGGACAAAGGAGATACTTTAATCGAAGGGGGTAATTCTCAATATGAAGATTCAATTAAGCAATCTAAATTCTTGAAGCATAAAGGAATCAATTTGTTGGACATGGGAACGAGCGGAGGTTTGACCGGAGCGAGACATGGAGCAAGTTTGATGGTTGGAGGAGATAAAAAAATTTACAAAAAGTTTGAGCCGTTATTTAGAGATTTGGCTGTCAAGAATGGTTATGGATACATGGGAGTTAGTGGTGCGGGGCATTTTGTCAAAACAATACATAATGGAATTAAATATGCTTTACTTGAATCTTATGCGGAAGGTTATGAAATTCTTAGTAAAAGCAAATACAAATTAGATATGGTTGAAGTTTCAAAAGTTTGGTCTAATGGTTCTGTTATTAGAAGTTGGATTACTGAACTTGCTGGAGATGTTTTCAAAAAATGTGGAAATAATATAAAATGTGTTGTTGGAAGAATTGGAGGAGGGGAAACTGGAAGATGGACTTTGAAGATAGCAAAGAAACTTGGATCAGAGCCACATACATTGCAACATGCTCTGACAAAAAGAAAAAAATCTTTGAAACAACAATCTTTTGCTACGCGATTCGTTTCTGCTATTAGACAAGAATTTGGAGGACATAATGAGCCATGAAAATTCCAAAAGTTACCTTTAAATTTAATGTTGAAAAAGATCTCCATAACATTTGGGATACCTGTAATTCCAAATCAACATATGGTTATGATTTTAGTAATCAAATGTCTCCGAATATAATTAAAATCTGTAAGGGGAAAAAATTTGATAAATGCAAAGTAGAGTTAAACAAAACTATGTCGGAGGTTCATAATTCTACTTTAATTAATGACATTTCAAAAACTGCACAAAAATCTTGGAATCAAATAAATGATGAATATTTTAGAAGATTAAAAAAAATAATGAAAAAGCCTATTTGCTCTGAAAAATTCACAGGATATTTAACAATTTCGGGAAGATGCCCTTATAATCCTGAAAAAGACTATTTTATGTTTGGGATGTTTAGAGGAATTCCCTCAATTTTACATACTGCTGGGCACGAAATTATGCATATTCAATTTCATAAAACATATTGGGAAAAGGTAGAAAAAGAACTTGGATATAATAAAACTCATGATTTAAAGGAAGCTTTAACTATTCTGTTGAACTTAGAATTTAAAGATTTATGGTTCTCTGAAGATTATGGTTATCCCAATCATAAAAAACTGAGAGCATTCATTGAAAAAGAGTGGGAAAAGAAGAAAGATTTTGGAGTTTTATTAGATAAATGCATCAGATATATGAAAAAATGAAAATTAAAGAAAAAAAGAATTATGATATTATGCAAACTTTCTCTTTGAAAAATATTCCTGATTTGGATGTTTGTGTTCTTGGGGCTTTGGAATTGTTTTCGGATAAGAAACTTCCGAAAATAAAGATTCCTAGTGGAAAACTTTTGGTTGTTGGGAGTGGGAATGCTTTAGCTACAGGTAAGATAATTTTTAGGAATCATGATGCTGTCTTTGCTTCGGAATCTGATTATGAAGAAAAATTAAGACATTTCAAATTTAATGTTGGTGTTGTGATTTCTGCATCTGGAAGTAAGCATGCTCCTGGAATTGTTAAAAAAATGAAATCTAAGAAAATTAAAACTTTTTTGATTACAAATACTGGAGATGCTCCTGCTTCAAAGTTTGCAAGTAAAACTTTTGTTCTTCCGAAACAAAGAGAACCTTACACTTATAATACTTCAACTTATCTTTCAATGATATTTGCTAGTGAGCCAGAAAACTTTGGAGATATTTACAAACACTTAAACAAGATTAAAGTTCCTAGCATGAAAAGATATGATTCTTTCTATTTGATGCTTCCAAAGGAATTTGATGCTGTTAGAGAAATGTTAGTTACTAAATTTGATGAATTATTTGGGCCGATGGTTTTAGGTAGAGTTTATACAACAGAACAAACAAAGCATGCAAAAACTGTGACTCCTTCGAATAAAGAGTTGTTTATTAGTTTTGGAGAAAAAAATAATATTTATGGAAAAAATAGATTGTTTATCCCTTTGCCTAAGGATTGTGGATTTGGAGGAATGATTGCAACTGCGTATTATGTCATCGGTCAAATTCAAAAACAAAAGGAACCTTATTTTAAAAAGAACATTGAGAAATATACAAAAGAATCCTCAAGAATATTTAAACAAGAAATAAAACCAATTGTCTAAAATGAAACTTACAAAAAAAGATAAAGAGCTTATTAAGAAAGCTAAAAAATTATGGAAAGAATATTATGTTTCTAAAAGACACTCCGTTTCTGCTATTGTTGAAACAAAAGCAGGAAATATCTTTGAAGGTATGAGTATGGAATTTAATTGTGGCATTGCTGTTTGTGCAGAGAGAGTGGCATTGTTTAAAATGATGCCAAAGAAAACAGAAATCAAAACAATTGTTGCAGGATATAAAGATAAAATTGGACCTCCATGTGGGGTTTGCAGAGAATTGATGTATGAAATAAATAAGAAGAATTTGGGGAATACTTGGGTAATTATTTCTAGAAGCAAAAAAGTAAAATTAAAAGAACTTTACCCATATGACTGGCAGAAAGCTTTTGGAAGAAAATGAAAAACAAAAAAATGAATCTACTTTTCATATGCAAGCACAATATATTTAGGAGTAAAGTAGCTGAAGCTTATTTTAAGAAAATAAACAAGAATAAGAATATCAAAGTAGATAGTGCGGGATTTATCAAAGGAGCGTGGATGAAAATACCTTTGCCAGTTATTCGTATTCTAAATAAACAAAAGGAAGCTGCTAAAAAAAGAGGTTTCAAATTAAAAATACAATCAAAAGAACTTAGTATTGATTTATTAGCAAAACAGGATTTGATAATAATAATTTCTGACGATTTGAAAAATATTTTTAACGAAAAAGAATACATGAAGAAAAATGTAAAAGTTCGTACTTGGAAAATCAAAGATGTTAAACAAGCAAATTATAACGAAAAGAAACTAGATTACATAATTGATCAAATAATGAAAAGAGTTGATAAATTGGTTAAGGAATTGAATAAATGAAAATTCGTAAAGCGAGAAAAAGTGATTTAAAGGAATATCTAAAATTGAAAAGGCAGGAGGAAAAAGATTATTCTGAGATCACTAAACAAAAAATTACTTATCCAAAAGATAATGTTATGAAAAAAGAATTTGATAAAAATTTAAGTTCAAAAAGCTGTTTGATTTTAGTTGTTGAAGAGAATAAAAATTTAATTGGATATATGCACGGGACTTTTTTCAAGAATGCTTATAGTAATGGAGGATATATTGAAGATATTTTTGTTTTAAAAGAATTCAGGAAGAAAAAAATTGCTACAAAATTAATAAATGAATTTATTAAAATTCTAAAACAAAAAAAATACAAAAGAATTCAATTGTCGGTTAATTCTAAAAATACTCGTGCCATTAAATTATATAAAAAACTTGGTTTTGAACTTTATCATTACGATTTTAAAAAAGAACTAAAATGAAAAAAGAATTATATCTTTCTGGAGATCATGCAGGATTTAAGTTAAAGGAAAAGTTGAAACCCTGGCTTGAGAAAAAAGGATTCAAGTTAAAGGATTTTGGGCCATTGAGATATAATAAAGAAGATGATTATCCTGATTTTGTAATTCCTATGGCTCGTGCAGTTTCAAAAAATAAAGTGCGTGGATTGATAATTGCTGGGAGCGGACAAGGAGAAAATATTGCTGCAAATAAAATTAAGGGGATTAAATGTGCATTTTATCACGGAGGAAGCACAAAAATTGTAAATACTGGAAGAGCTCACGATGATGCAAATATTCTTTCTTTTGGTTCTAGATTTGTCTCAGAAAGCGAAGCGAAGCGAGCAATTGATATTTTTCTAAAAACAAAGTTCGAAAAAGGTAGGCACGCGAGAAGAGTTGGCAAAGTTGCTAAGATTGGCGGTCGTTAGTTATCAAGAAAATTTACTACCTGCCACAAATATTGTTTTTCTATAAACTCCATCTTTATCCTTAAAAATACTAACATCTCCTTTATTTGTATCCCATGTTTTTTGATCAAAAAAGTTGTAAAAAATTGCGTTAGGTTCAGTTTCAATAGTTTCCGAATCTTCTTTATAATGTATTTGATATGTTACTATTAACTCTGGATTTCCATCTTTATTTTGATCCATTTGATAAATAGCATATCTAGAACCATCTTTATTCTTTGTAGAAGTTCCAACAAAATAAAGTTCTCCAGTACTTGTTTTAGATTTTACAATATTCAAAACATCTTGGATAGTAATCTCTTGTTTTTCGGCAAAAACTGGGGAAGTTAAAACCATAGAACCAACTATTAATGGGGCAACTAACAAAGATTTTAATGTTTTATTCATAAATTTATTAAAGAAAGTGTTATTTTTAAGAATTATTGTAATGCGATCAAGCCAGGTAATTTTTCTCCTGCTAAATACTTAACCAAAGATCCTCCACTTAAGGAGACATAACCAAATTTTTTCTTATCTATTCTAAATTCTTTTATTGCGTCTGAGCTTTGTCCTCCTGCTATCACGCTAAAAGCTTTTGATTTTGAAACTGCTTCTAGTAATTCTCTTGTTCCATGATCAAAACCACGATATTCGAAAATTCCAGGAGAACCTTTGAAAAATATGGCCTTGGCTTTTTTTATTTCTTTCTTATAATTTTCTATTGTGTCATCCCCAATATCCCAAACAGGGTATCTTTTTGGAAAATGTTCAACATCAATATCTTTTCTTCCACCGTCGCTTATTGCTAAATCTACTGGAACTTTTATGTTTTTCAAATTCTTTTTTATTTTTGGAATTAAATTCATATCTTTCTTTAATAATTCGTTTTCTTTTCCAAGATTATATCCTTTTGCAATCAAACAAAGAAAACTGAATTTTCCAGTTGCAATAATATTCTTTTTATTTACTAAAGAGATAACGTCTTTAGATTTCTTTCCACCAAGAATAAATAAACAATTTTTTAGTTTAGATTTTAATTTTTCTATATTTTTCAATTCTTCTTCCATTACTAATCCAATTGCAGAAGGAAGAACTTTCGGGAAAGAAACAACTGATGTCTGATTTCTATGGGAAATTGAAAATGCGTCATTTACATAATAATCAAACCAATGTGCCAATCCCCTTACAAGTTTATTTGATTTTTTTGGATTAAATTCATCTTTATGAAATCTAATATTTTCTAAAAGTAAAGCTTCCCCAGATTTCAGATTTTTTATTTTCTTTATTGCTTTTTTCCCAATTATGTCTTTAACAAATTTAACTTTTACATATTTGTTTAAAAATTTTGAATGTTTTTTTAAACTCGTAAAATCTTTTTCTCCCGGAGAACCTTGATGAGCTAAGATTACAACTTTCGCTTTTTTATTCAAAAGAAATTTTATTGTTTCTGAATGTGCTTTTATCCTATCTGATTCAAGGACTTTTCCTTTTACAACATTTGAATTAAAATCTACTCTTAGAAGAACTGCTTTATCTTTTAGATTTAGTTTTCTTATTGATTTGAATTTCATTTTTTTCCAAGAGATTTTATTACATCAACAACTCTATTAGAATAACCAAATTCATTATCATACCATGCAAAAACTTTGATTAAATTGCCTTCAATCTTTGTCATCTTAGAATCGAATATTGCCGAATGTGAATTTCCAATTATATCACTTGAAACTAAATCTTCTTCGCTATACTCAAGAATTCCCTTCATTTTACTTGCAGCTTTTTTGAATGCTGTATTTACTTTTTTAACATCTACTGGTTTTTTTACTTCGGCTACAAAATCTATTATTGAGCCATCGGGCAAAGGGGCACGTATTGCAGAACCATCAATCTTTCCTTTTAATTTTGGAATTACTTCAACTACCGCATTTGCCGCTCCAGTTGTTGTTGGAATTAAATTTACTGCTGCAGCCCTTCCCCTTCTTGGATCTTTTTCATTAATTCCATCAATCAAGGCTTGACTCGAAGTGTATCCGTGAACTGTCGAAAGTAACGCAAATTTTATTCCAAAATTTTCATCTATTACTTTTGCCACAGGGGCTGCGCAATTTGTTGTGCAGGAAGCTACTGAAATTAATTTATGACTTTTCTTTAAAGCTGAATCATTTACTCCTGGAACTAATGTAATGTCGGGTTTATCTTTCATTGGGGCGGAGACTAGGACTTTTTTTGCTCCTGCAGTAATATGTTTCAAGGCATCCTTTCTAAGTCTGAAAACTCCTGTTGATTCTACAACAACATCTATTCCTAATTTTTTCCAAGGAAGTTTTTCAGGATCCATTTCCTTCAAAACTAAAATTTTCTTTCCGTTAACAATTAAAGAATCTTTTTTTATCTGGATTTTTCCTTTGAATTTTCCATAAACAGAATCATATTTCAATAAGTAAGCCGCGCTTTTTATTCCATGTATGTCGTTTATTGCAACAATTTTTACATTTTTATCCAATGCTGCTTTTAACACACTCTTTCCAATTCTCCCAAAACCATTAATTGCAACTCTCATTTTCCCTTTTTTTATAAAAGAACATAGTAAGTTACTTTTATAAATTTTATATTCTAATTATAGAAATGAAAAGAGTTGTTATTCCTTCAATTATTGCAAAGAATCAAAATGAACTAAATGATAGGATTTCCAAAGTTGACTCCAAAATTTATCATTTAGATGTTATGGATGGGAAGTTTGTTAATAATAAATCATTGATGTTTGATTTTAAAGTTCCATCTTGGAAAAAATACGGAGCACACTTAATGGTTTTGAATCCTAAGAACTGGATTGAGAAAAATTTCAATAAAATTGACACGATAATTTTTCACTTTGAAACTACAAAAAATCCTGAAGAATTGATTAAGTTAATTAAATCTAAAAGAAAGAAAGTTGGGATTGCAATAAATCCTTCTACGCCTGTTAAGAAAATTGAACCTTTCTTAAATGAAGTTAATATGATTTTAATTATGACTGTTAACCCTGGAAAATATGGTTCTAAGTTTTTACCAAAGATGTTAAATAAAATCAAAGAGTTAAGAAAATTAAAATCTAAATTAAATATTGAAGTTGATGGAGGAATTGATGATAAAACAATTCAAAAAGCATTTAAATCCGGAGCTAATAGTTTTGTTGTCGGTTCTTATTTGCAAAAAAGTGAGAATCCGAAAAAATCTCTAATGGAGTTAAAATGAAAAAATTATATATGATTCATAGATGGGGTGGAAGTTCCCAAGATAATTGGTTCCCATGGCTTAAAAAAGAATTGGAAAAGAAAGATATTTCTGTTGAAGTTTTTGATATGCCCGATTCTGAAAACCCCAAGATAGAAGAATGGGTTGGATATCTTGAAGAAAACATAAAAGATGTCGATGAACATACTTATTTCATTGGACATAGTATTGGATGTCAAACAATAATGAGATTCCTTGAAAAATTGCATAAACATAAGAAAATTGGTGGATGCATTTTTATTGCAGGATTTTTTGACTTGATTAATTTAGAGCCGGAAGAAATGATGATTGCGCATCCATGGATAACAAGTCCAATAGATTCCTCCAGAATTTTGGACCATTGTAATAAATTTTTAGCGTTTTTTTCAAAAGATGATCCAGACGTACATATTAATGAATCTAAAAAATTCAAAGAGAAATTTTATGCTAAGATAGTTATCCTTAATGGTAAGGGACATTTTGATGGAGAAGTTCAACCAGAGATTTTAATAGAAGTCTTGAAATTTATAAAATGAAAAAAATAATGCCCCAGGAAATTGAAGTTTGGTATTTGATTCCTGCATTGAGAAGAGAGCTGGCAAAAATTTTTATTAAAGATTATGGTTTAACTCAAAAAAAAGCTGCTGAAAATTTGGGAATTACAAATGCTGCTATTTCCCAGTATCTTAGTTCTAAAAGAGCTAAAGAAATAAATTTTACTGAAAAAGAAACAAGCGAAATAAAAAAAGCTGCTGAAAAAATTATCAAGAAAAATGGCGATTTGATGAAAGAACTTTACAATTTATGTGTCTTATTAAGAAAATCCAAAACAATTTGTGAAATGCATCGTGGACAGGATAAAAATATTTCAGAAAATTGCAATATATGTTTTAGCTAAACTATGGAAAAAAGATGGTAGAAATTAATGAACATTTTTTAATTGGGGACTTACACTCTGCAGCACTAGTCTCTAAAGGTGCATCGATTAATTGGCTTTGTTTCCCTCATTTTGATTCTGAAAGTATATTCACGAAATTGTTGGATAAAGATGCTGGGGAATTTTCTATTGATACTGGGAAAGGAAAATATGATATTGAAACTATTTACATGAAAAATACTCCAATAGTAAAAACCATGTTTAAAAAAAGTGGGAATGAATTTTCTGTCAAAGATTTTATGGTTCCACAACCAAGGAATAAAGTGAATTCGCACATCTTGGTTAGGAAAATTCATGCTTTTAAAGGAGATCATGAAATTAAATTAATTTACAAACCAAAATTAAATTATGGAAAAATAAATCCTAAATTTTCTAAAAATCATAAATTCATTAAATTTGATTTAAAGAAAACTGATGGAAATTGGAAAGAAAAAATAATTCTTCATTTTCCAAAAAATTCTGAAATTATTTTTAAAAAGAATTATTATGAAATTAAATTAAAACTCAAAGAAGGTGAAACGAATGAGGTAATCTTAGAAAATTGTACAAAAATGGGAGACTACAGACATAAAGATCTAGAAAAGAAAACTAGGAAATTTTGGATGAAATGGGTTTCAAAAGGAACTTTCTTCGAATTTTGTAGGGAAAAATTAATTCGATCCGCTATAACTTTGAAGTTAATGCAATTTTATAAAACTGGAGCATTGATTGCTGCGCCTACAACATCTCTTCCAGAATCTATTGGAGGAAATAGGAATTGGGATTATAGATATGTTTGGATCAGAGATGCGACTTTTACTTTGTATGCATTTTATATTTTGGGTTATAGGGATGAAGCTAAACGATTTTTTAATTTCATAGACAAAATTTCTAGAAAGTTTGAAAAGGAGGGATTTGATTTAGAACCAATTTACACAATAGATGGTGAAAAGCCTACAAAAGAAAAAACTCTGGATCATTTGGAAGGATACAAGAAATCAAAACCAGTTAGAATTGGGAATGATGCATCTGATCAATTGCAATTGGATGTTTACGGAACTTTAATTGATGCATATTATTTTATGTTGAAAAAAGGTTTTAGGATTTCTGGAAAGAAAAAGAAAATAATTATGCACTTGGCTAATCAAATTGAAAAGAAGTGGAAAGATAAAGATAGTGGTATTTGGGAATTTAGAGAAAATATTAAAGATTATACTTATAGTAAAGTTTCTGCTTGGGTTGGAATAAATAGAGTATTGCGAATTGCTGATTCATTGAATTTATCAAAAAGTAGAATTGCAGAATTAAAGAAACTTGAGGAGGAAATAAAATATTGGGTTTGGCAAAATTGTTATGATATTAAAAATAATAAATTAATGAGGTATCCTGGAAGTGAGCACCAAGATTCTACTAATTTTCTTTTTGTGTTGTTACAATTTTTAAATAAACATGATCCTGCAACAAAAGAGATTATTATGAACACAAAAAAAGAACTCTCGCACAAAGATATTTTTATTTATAGATATAAAGAAAAAGATGAATTCAAAGGAGAAGAGGGAGCATTTATCTTATGTACATTCTGGATGATTGCTTCTTTGGCTATAATTGGGGAAGTTAAAGAGGCTGAGAGATTATTTAAAAAATTTGAAAAACAGATTGGAGAAAATAATTTAATTCCTGAGGAGATTAATCCTGAAAATGGGGAGCAGCTTGGTAACTATCCTCAAGCTTTTTCACACATGGGTTATATCATGAGTGCTTTCTATCTTGATAAATATATGAAAAGAGTTAAAGGAAATAAAAAAGATAAATAGTTTTAAACCCTAATTTTTTATAAGATTAAAGCGTGAGTAGTATAGTGGTTAGTATATGACGTTGCCAACGTTGTGACCCGGGTTCGAATCCCGGCTCGCGCATTTTTATTCATGAACCGACTTAATGGCTTCATTCATGTAATTAATTCCCCAATTCCTGAGGAATAATGCGCCATGATAATTATCCACATTATGTAAAGAGTAAACATAAACCATTGTCCCTTTTAGATCTCCAATTTCCCTTTCTTCAATTCCAAATGCCCTAGTTTTTTTTTCTGAAAAACGAATGAATTTACCATAATTTTTATCAAACGGAACAAATTCTTTAATTCTCCCCATTGATTCATTGAAATAAGTGGATCCTCCGAAATCTCTACTTATTGAAAATCCCGTTAAAAACCCATTTTTATCAGGGAATACATCATCTCTCCAAGAGCCATTCAAAATACTTTGACGCCCATGTCCATCAGTTTTTACCTCCGGCTTTTCCTTAAGAAATAATTCATTATAATATTCCTTTATGTCTTTTTCTAAATCTGTTGTTTCCACATATTCTTTCAAATCTTCGTACCATTCATTAGCGGACTCTGGAAATACTTTTGAAGCTAAATTTGGATCAACTTGAACATTTGAATCTAGTAATTTTGGATAAATTGGCAACATAAAATTTCTTTCATGCAAGATTGGCACTTCTTTTTTTGTTAAAAGTAAATCATTTAATTCCATTTTAATAATCAGCCATAGCTGGAGGCATTCCCATGCTTGGAGCTGAAGAACTAGAAGAAGCAATTACATCATCAATTCTTAGAATCATTGTAGCAACATCTGTAGCGGAATTTATTGCTTGACTTTTTATTTTGAAAGGTTCTATTATTTTTGCATCTATTGCGTTCTCAATCTTATTTGTGAATAAATTCAATCCCGCATTAATTTCTCCCGCGTCGTGTCTTGACTTCAATTCTGTTAAAATGTCTATTGGATCCAAACCTGCGTTTTCTGCAAGTGTTATTGGAATAAATTCCAAAGCAGAAGCAAATTCTTCTACGGCGAGTTGTTCCCTTCCACTTAAACCTTGAGAAAATTCTCTTAGTCTCTTTGACAACTCCATTTCAATTGCGCCTCCACCTGGAACAATTAATCCAGATTTCAAGGAACAAATCACATCACCCAATCCATCTTTTATTGCCCTTTCAATTTCGTCGATAACATGTTCTGTTCCACCATGTACCAAAATTGTTAATGCTTTTGGATTTGAACAACCCTTAACATAAGTAAGGGTGTCTTCTCCGTGTTTCACCTCTTCTACAATCTGAGCGCTTCCTAATTCAGCAGATGAGACTTCATTCAAATTGCTTACCAGCTTTCCCCCAGTAGCTTTCGAAAGTTTTTCCATGTCGCTTCTTGCAACTCTACGGCATGCATAAATTCTTTCTTTATTCAATAAATATTGCGCGAAATCATCAACTCCTTTTTGACAGAAAATTACATTTGCTCCTGAAACTTTTATTTTGTCGACCATTTCTTTTATTTCCCTTTCTTCCTGAACCAAGAAATTCTGTAATTGTTCTGGTGTTGAAATTGAAATTTTTGTGTCGATCTCTGGGTTTTTTAATTCCAATGGAAAATCTATTAAAGCAATTCTTGCATTTTCAACTTTTTCAGGCATATCGTGAGATAATTTTCCTTTGTCGAAAACAATTCCCGAAATTAATTCAGTATCTTGTATTGCATCTCCTTTTGATTTTTCAATTTTAATATCATTTAAATCTACGTTTCCATTGTTCATAACTTGTTTTACGGATCTTAGAATTATTTCTGAAAGTTTTTCTTTTGAATCTTCTGCCCCTTTTCCAGTCATGGCAGTCATTGCAATTTGTTTCAATACATCTTCATTTTCAGAAGTGATTCTATATGAAACATCATTTAAGATTTCTTGAGCTTTTTTCGCTGCTAATCTATAGCCTTTAGTAATTACTGTTGGATGTATTTTGTTGTCTAATAATTTTTCTGCGTTTTCTAATAATTTCCCAGCGATCATTACTGCTGTTGTTGTTCCATCCCCAACTTCACTTTCTTGTGTCTTTGCAATTTCAACCATCATCTTTGCAGCAGGATGCTCTATTTGCATTTCGTTCAAAATTGTGACTCCGTCGTTTGTTACAATAATTTCGTTTGTTGGAGAAACGAGCATTTTGTCCATTCCTTTTGGTCCTAGTGTGGTCTTTACAATATCTGCAACCATTTTTGCCGCCCAAATATTATTTCTTTGAGCATCCTTTCCCATCACTCTTTGAATATCTTCCGGCATTAGTACCATTGGTTTATCGGACATATTATTATTTTTCTTAAATTGTTTTTAAATATTGTTGTGGAGAAGTTATATTAATCTTAAATACTTTTGAAAAGCATGAGAAATTTGTTAGTTTCAGATTTGATGACTCGGGATCCATTCATGGTAGAACCAGACACAGACTTATTAGAATGTTCTAGAAAAATGGTAAGAAAAAGAACTGGAAGTTTGCTTCTTGTTAAAGATAAAAAATTTCATGGAATAATTACTACTCACGATATCTTATGGGCGCTTATTAAAAAAACGGAGAATGATTTGGCTGAAATTAAAGCTATAGATATTGCCCCGAGAAAGAATTTTGTTGTAAAGCCAGATAATACTGTTGAAGAAGCACTAAACAAAATGAAAAATAGTGGATTTGAGAGGCTTCCAGTTATTAAGGAAAAAGAAATTGTTGGTTTAATTACTATAAAAGATATTTTGAATTTTCACCCAGAAATTTATCCTGAATTGGAGGAGTTTGCACAAATAAAAGAAGAGGAAGAAAAATTAAAAAGAATTGGGGAGAAAAAAGAGAAAACTAATATTGATGGAATTTGTGAGGAATGCGGCCAGCAAAACATTCTCCAAAGGTTTAACGGAATGTTAGTTTGCGAATCTTGTATTAGTTCTTAATCCGAAGAATATTTAAATAAATTTTATCTATTAAGTTGATGGCTGAAAAAGAAACTGTATTTTCTAGTAAGATGAAGTATAATGGCGTGTTCTCATTTAAAGACCTTTACCAGTTCTGTTATGATTGGCTCTCTGAAGAAACTGGATTAGCTATCTCTGAAGATAAATATTCTGAGAAAATATCTGGAGATTCCAAAAGAATTGATGTTGAATGGTCTGGAGGAAAAAAGATGACAGATTATTTTAAATTTGAAGCTAAAGTTACTATGCAAGTCCTTGGTTTGACTAATGTTGAAGTAACTCAAGACGGGGCCAAAATAAAGACTAACAAGGGTTCTATAGAAATGAAAATAACAGGGATTTTAGTTAGAGATTATAAGGGGAAATTTGAAGTTAATGCATTTCAGAAATTTTTGAGAGGAATCTATGAAAAATGGGTCATTCCCTCAAGAGTTGACGAATATGAGGAGAAAATTTCTGGAGATTGTGATGAATTTTTAGGTCAAGCAAAGAAATTCTTGGATTTGGAAGGGGAAAGGTAATTTTTGTTAGATAAAAAGTGGAAGAATCAAGAATTAATTATCCTCCTAAGGCCATCAACTGTTTTATTAATTAATTTTGTTTCGTTATCTTGTAAATCGTGCTCCACTCCATATTTTCTTAAATCATCAATTAAATTTGGCAAAGCGTAAGGGGCTTTTCGATTGACAGCCTCTAAACCAACATACAGATCCTTTTCAAGGGTTACCCTAAATACTGTACGTCTATCTATTAAGTCTCCTTCTTTTAGATTTATTTTAATCTCTTCTCTGGGAACTTCTTTATCCGCTTTTTCAGAAAGCCTATATTGAAAGAAGTCTAATGAGCAATCTACCTCTTCACTCGTTACTGGAGACATATAATTTAACACTATGTCTAAACAAGAGTTACTTAATTTTATCTCAGAATTATAATCCTCGCCATTCATTTTTACATAAAATTGGTTATTTTTATAAATATTATGATGAATAATACCTTTTTGAATCAAATAATTTCTAATACCGAAATCCTTAAAATAGCGCCCATCTTGTTCAATTCATGAAAAAAATAGGGATATTTGTGTTGTTGTTATTAATTTTGCCTTCTGTTTTAGCTATAGATCTTGAAGTTGAAAAATTAAGTTCTAATGAAGTTATAATTAGTGAACTTACTCAGGCTGCGATTTTTGATTTGAGTATAACTAACAATGAAGAATCCGGTTTATTTACAATTTATAATCTTCTTGGATTCGAAACAGAACCGAAAACTGTTCAAATTTCTGAGGGAGAAACTAAAGAATTTGCATTTAAAATTTATCTTAGGGATAATTTTGATTATAGGGGAATTTACACACTTGAGTATTTCCTAAAAAATTCTAAAGATGAATCTCAACCAGAATCTTTAACTTTTGAGATAATTGATTTGGAAGGTGTTTTCGAAATAGGATCGGGGGAGATATCTCCTGAAACAAATTCTATGGAAGTCTTTATTCATAATACTATTAATTTCAATTTTGAAGATGTGGACGTTAGTTTTAATTCTGCTTTTTTTGACTTGAATAAAAAATTTCAACTTGGACCTTATGGAAAAAAGATTTTCAATGTTGAATTGGATAAAGAAGATTTCAATAAATTGATGGCAGGATTTTATACTTTGACTGCAGATATTGAAGTTGAAAATAAAAAAACAAACGTTGAAGGTGTGATTAAATTTGTTGAGAAAGATATTTTGGAAACTTCTAAGAAAAATTATGGGTTTATTATAAATACAGAATTGATTAAGAAAGTAAATGAAGGAAATGTTGTTGCAAGTTCTGAGACTTTGATTAAGAAAAATATTATTTCTAGATTGTTTACTAGTTTTAGTCCCGAACCAGATATAGTAAATCGTGAGGGATTTAATGTTCATTATACTTGGTCTAAGGAAATTAATCCTGGGGAAACTCTTGAAATTGTTGTTAGGACAAATTGGCTTTTACCTTTATTAGTAATATTTTTTATAGTTATGATTGTGTTCTTTGCAAAACAGTATTCTAAGACAAATGTTTCTTTAAGGAAGAGAGTTTCTTTTGTTAGAACTAAGGGAGGAGAATTTGCATTGAAAGTCACAGTTTTTGTTAGTGCTAAAACTCATGTTGAAAGAGTTAGTGTGATTGATAGACTTCCTCCAATGATGAAAGTTTATGAAAAGTTCGGCAATGAGAAACCAATAAGAGTTAGTGAACATACTAGAAGAATTGAATGGGATCTTGAAGATTTGGATGCTGGAGAAACTAGAGTTTTGAGTTATGTTGTTTATTCTAAAGTTGGAGTTATGGGGAAGTTTGCCCTTCCTGGAGCTACTGCGGTTTATGAAAAAGATGGCAAGATCCATGAAACTGAATCTAATAGAACTTTTTTTGTAGCTGAACAGAGAAAAAAAGACCTTGAAGAGGACTAAAGAAAACCTTAAAAACTTCATGTTGGTTAATTTCATATCCCTCCATAGCTTAGTGGCTAAAGCGCTTGGCTGTAGATTAAGATCTAAGGTGGACGTTCCTTTTTTGGATAAGGATGAAGCCCCAAAAGCCAATTGCTAGCAGACCCCGAGAGATCCCAGGTTCGAATCCTGGTGGAGGGATTTTATATTCCTTTTAATAACTAGGTCGAACTTCCCCATAAGAAGGTGCAGGAGGAAATTGATTATTCAAATGTCCTAAATCAATTCCTTTTACTTTTCTTCTCATCTTTATTTCCATAACAATGAAAATGCTCAAAATAATAATTCCAAAAACTAAGAATCCGAAAATTCCCCACCAAACCCATAATCCTTGTTTCGTTTCTCCTGCTTGTTCATAACTTCCGTTAATCCCATCAATAA
>CAZJVQ010000011.1:0-7195 GCA_964549605.1 Candidatus Woesearchaeota archaeon
ATGGTGTTACTGTTAAAGTTAATGGCATTAATGTTGATGAAAATGTTAGTGTTATTGCTGGTGAATTGATAACTGTTCAAGTTAAATTCATTGCTGATTTGGGTGGAGAACTTGATGAAGACGGTAATCCATTAAGCGCAAGTGATGTTAGAATCAAAGTAGAACTTGAAGGTGAAAAGTCTGATGTTGAAGGAACAACTAAATCTTTCGATGTTATAGATGGACAAACCTACAAGGAAACAATGGTTCTTAGAGTGCCTTATGACCTTCAAGACGATTTAAGTGAAGACTTAGTTCTTAACTTAAAAATTTGGAATGGAGACTTAGAAGCATATACAAATGTTGGATTTCCAATAACTTTGAAAGTTCAAAGACCCTCTTACAGTGTTGACTTTAAGTCAATTAACACAGACAAACCAATTGTAGCTGGGGAAACTTTCCCAGTTGATGTAGTTGTGAAAAACACAGGTTACAACAAATTGGACGATGTTTATGTTACTGTAAGTATTCCAGAACTTGATATTGAAAAAACAGTTTATGCTGGGGACTTATTCCAATTCGATGGAGAAGATGATGACGAAAACACAGCAAGTGTTAGAGTTATGATTAAAGTTCCATACGATGCGGCTGAAGGCGTTTATAACCTTGAAGTAGAAGCAAGAAACGATGACATGACAATGAACAGTGTAAAAGAAATCTTCGTAAAGAACGATTTCTCAAGCATAATCATTGTTAATGGAAACGACTTACTTTTACTTAATCCAACAGGAAGTTTAATGGCTTTGAACTTAGAAGTTGACGGTGATGCAACTCTAAGTGAAAATGTTGTTGTAATTCCAGCAGGTTCAAGTAGAACAGTTACTGTCTCTGCTACAGGATCCGAAGAATACACAGTTAATGCGTATACTATGAACGGAAACTTAGTAGAATCAATTACTATGTCTGCTAGCGAAACTGCTAAAGGAAACAGCGTTGTAACAATTTTAACAGCTTCATTGTTAGTAATATTTTTAGTATTACTTGCAGTTTTAGTTGTTTTAGTCACAAAGAAACCCGAAAAAGACGAAGAACTTAGTGAAAGTTATTACTAATTTTTCGCACCCTTTTATTTTTTTTATTTTTATTACATTTTTTAAACACTTAATGGTAATTATCTTAAATGAAATCCGAAATAGAACAGCCAGAATTAAATTTCTCTAAAAACTATTTGGTTTGCATAACTCCTATAGTCAAAGATTTAGAAAGAGATTGCGCAATACACACAATATCTATTTATCAAAAAAAGAAAGTAACTGGGATTTCTAATTTCGTTATTGCAAAAAATATGGATGAATTCGAAATATGTTATATGGGTAATTGGAACAAGTATTTCTCAAATCTAAAAGAAGGTATTGAAAAAAGAACAAATAGAAACAATATAATTAATCTAAAAAACGGATAAGTTAAAAACCCTAAGAATTAGAAAATAAAATGTACGAAGGATACGGAAACATAGTTTTATTGAAAGGAACCGATCTAAAATCTAAATTTCTTATTGGAGGTTTGACTTGGAGCGCATACCACCATACAGGTTTACTAACAAGTGAAAATACCATGGACATCATGACTCAAAAAGGAGTTGTTGAAAATAGATTATCAATTGAAGAATTAGAAAAAGAACAATATGGAGATTATTTGATAGTTGAACCTAAAGGAATAACTGATGAAATAAGAAGAAAGATTAAATTTTACAACGATGGCATGTATTTTAGAAATTTCGAATACGATCATGAAAACATAAACAATATTGCAAAAAGATGTTTAACTTTTCAAAGCCCAGATCTGGTAGACATCTCAAGTGGAGGACTCATTTGTAATTCTAGAATTGGGAGAATGTTCAAAGAATCAAGATTTCCAATAAAAGTAAAAGGAAAGAAAGTTGATCCATCACAATTACTCGCTCCACATTTTTTAGATAAAAAATATTTTAAAATTGTTTATGATTCTAGATTTTCAAACTAATTATTTTTGAAACTCCTTCATGCATACTAACACCATAAAGATTCGAAGCATTCGTAATAATCTCATCATTGTGAGTAATAACAATATATTGTCCTTTCTGCATATATTTCTTCAAAAGTCCAGCAAGCCTCTCAGAATTTCTTTTATCCAAAGCAGCATCAATCTCATCAAGCACATAGAAACAATAAGGTTTCAATTCCTGAATTCCAAAAATCAAAGCCAAAGCGACAAGCGTCTGTTCTCCCCCAGAAAGCGAAGTCACATCAAAATATTTTCCATGTCCAGTCTTAACAATAATATTCACCCCTCCATCAAAAGGATCTTTCCGATTCTCCAACTCTAAAGAAACCTTTCCCTTAGTACTCAAATTAGCAAAATTCCTAGAAAAAATTTCATTAAGCTGATTCAGAGTTGTCATAAATGTCTTTTTCTTTTTGATATCAATTTCATGAATAACTTTCAAAATGCTATTCTTTTCCCTATCAATAGTTTCCGCCTTCTCTTTTACAGAATCGTATTCTTTCTTAACAGAATCATAAACCTCCAACGAAAGCAAATTAACACTACCAATTCTAGAAATCATATCCTTTAAATGATCCAAACGACTAACCAAAGATTCCCTATTTGTTTTTATCACTTCAACATTGTGGAAATCCAACATTTCCTTTTCAAGATTTTCAACTTCAGCATTAAATCTAGCCTTATCAATATTAAGATGATTCTTCGCTTGATCAAAACTAGAAATAGAATTCTGTTTTTCCATAATATTATATTCTTCATTCCTAATCTTTTTTTGAATAGAATCTCTTTCAGAAATAAATTTCTTGAACTTAATGTTCAATTCTTCCTCTCTCTTTCTTTTGGCCACAAGACTTTTATCTTTTTTATCCAAATCATTTTCACCATTAACCAATTCTTCTTTCAAATCTCCAAATTCCCTAACTAGTTGCTTTAAAGAAACCTTAGACCTCTCCACCTCTCTTTGTTTGAACGAAATTTCAGTATCAACATTTTCATCAGTTCTCAAAGAAACTTCCTGAACCTCAATTTTAACCGTATCATATCTTTGTTCAATATTAGAACTTTCATTAAAATTCTTCTCAAGCCTAAACTTAATTTTATCAATCTCAGAAATTTCTGCCTTAACAACGTCAATTTTTTCTTGTAAATTTTTAATGTTCTCTTTCTTCTCTTCAACACTAGCAATCTTAACTAAATCAGATTCCCTATTCCTTATCTCCAAACTAATCTGCTCAAGATCTTGTTTCAAAATATCTTTTTTCTTAGAAATATCATCCAATTGCTTATCAGAATTCTCAGTTGCCCTCTCTAAAAAATCTATTTGAGTATTCGTCTCATTTTCGATAGAATGAATATGCTCGTCAGTAATCTCGGACTTACAAACTGGGCAAATTTCAATCTTAGAAAGTTTTTCAACGAATTTCTTTTGTTTATCAATTTCATTCTCATTAGAATAAGCAATTTTATCCAATTCAGATTCTCTTTTTATTAATTCTTCAAGAAGATTCTTCCTTTCTTCTAACAAATGTTTTAAGGAATTGACTTTTTCCTCATCTGTTTTTTTATCAAACAATTCTTCAGAAATCATATTTATTTGTCTCACCAACAAATCAGATTCTCCATTATAAGTTTGAAGTAAATTTTTCTTATCTTCGAGCCTTTGCTTAATTGATTTCAATTCAGATTTTATTGTATAAAATTTCTTCCTCTGATCTTCTAATTTTTCCAACTCTTCTTTTTTCGACTCAACATCTTTTTGTTTCTTCGTCAAAGTTGGCGCTTCCATTTTCAATTCCCTTACAGAAATCTCACCTTCAGAAATAATCCTCTGCAATTCTTCTTTCTCCTTATTAATTTCAGAAAGTTTATTTTTATAATTCTCAACCTTAACATTCAATCCAGCAATGTCTGCTCTCAAGTTCGCAATTTCTTGATTCAATTTCTCTTGCTCAATTCCTTCTGATTTTTGAATTGAGGCATTAATAGAACTAACTCGAGATTCATAATTCGAAATTGCAGTCCGCAAATCCAAAATAGCTTTCTTACCCTTAGTAACTTCATTATTTTTCTTCAAAATTTCTTCATCAACTTTTTGAATCTCTTTCTTTTTTCTTGTCAAATCAAAATAGATTATACTTGCCTTAAATTTCTTAATATCTTCTTCAAGTTTCTTAAATCTCAAAGCCTGCTGTCTTTCTTTCTCAAGATTATTCAAATAAGAAGTTCTCTCCCTCAAAATAGCATGAATTTCTTTAAGTCTATCTTCAGTCTTTGTCAATTCTTTCAGAGATCTTTCTTTTCTAACCTCATAAATTGAAATCCCTGAAACTTCCTCAATAATTTTCCTACGATCATCTGCATGCATTCGAACTAAATTTTGAATCTCTCCCTGCAAAATCAAATTAAAACCATTCGAGTCAATTCCAGCTTGAGCCAAAAGAAACAAAACATCTTGTCGAGTTCGGGTTTCATTATTTATCTTATAAATTCCAGCACCGTTTTTTCTTACAATTCTTCTAACAACAACTTCATCAACATCTATAGAAAAAGCCCGATCAGAATTATCAAAAACAATTTCAACATAAGCCTCTTTTGAAGGACCGAAAACTTTAGTTCCTTGGAAAATAAGATTGCTCGCCTTTGCAGCCCTCATAGATTTTGCACTAAGTCTTCCCAAAACAAAACACAACGCATCAGTAATATTACTCTTTCCACTTCCATTAGGTCCAAGGATAACATTTATTTCAGAAGTAAAAGGTAACTCTGTTTTTCTAGGAAAACTTTTGAATCCGTACATAACCAATTTTTTAATATAAGGGGGCATAAGGTGAAAAGATAAAGGAGATTTTTAAAGATTAGGTTAAATTAACTCAATCATTGATCTAAACTTAAAAGTCTTGAGAGTTTCTTCAAGTTCATTTAAACTAGGAACAATTAATCCTCCACTCTTATAGACAAAATATTGAACTTGAATATTTACCTTTCCTGCAATATTTTCAGATGAAAGTCTAAAATCTCCTCGGTATCCTAATGTAGTTCTACCAATACCATACCCAAATCCTATTTCTCCCGCAGTTCCAGAATCAACATCAGTTCCATCAAGAACCGCAATAATTCCTTTTGACCTCCTAATTAAATGCTCATTCGTCCCCCCCTATACTCCAGTTAGCAAATCCGAGGGATTCAAATTTCTCGTCTCCTTCAGGCATTTCAAGTACAGGACCAATAATTTTATCCCCATATTCCCAAGGATCCAAAACAGAATATCCCGCATTCTCAATAACAGGGATTAATTTTTCATACATAAATAATTTCCCAGCTTCAGAAAAACCTAAATTTCCTGCAAGATAAACTTCTCCTTTTTTATAGAATTCCGCTTTTTCTTCGGCCATGAATAAATCAAAAATAGGTTATTTATAAAAATTTATATTCAATTAGGAATTTTTCTTACGAACACAATATTCAAAAAGATCATCTTCTTGACTTTCAACTATACTATAATCAATTCCTAATATTCTGTAAAATCCTTTCTTAGATTCACGAATCACTTTATTACTAAGTAAGGCTGTTCCATAGACAGCTAACAAACCTCCAAATAAACCAATTCTTCCGATATCTGATATTTTGTCAATTGTTTTTCCCATTTTAAATATTCAACTCAACGTTCTTTGATTCTGAGCAGCAAAAGCATTTTTCCAAGTTGCCCAAGATTTTCTAAAAATTCCTTCATTATCGTATTTTTTAATATATCTTTTCAAGAATTTTGTTGTTAAAGGATCAGAAGTATAACCTGAACCAATTTCTGGACCATATTTTTCCTTTAAAGAATTCATTTCTTTTTCCCTAACAGATTTAGCAAGAATGGAAGCTGCAGAAACGGAAACATGATTTCTATCCGCTTTATGTTCACAAGAAATTTCTAAATTTTGGAGATTTCTAATATTTCTTTTAAGAAAATCTTGCCATTTTACTAAGTTAGTTGAAGGGCAATCAACAACAACACTTATCTTATCGAATCCCTTGTTAATTTCATTAATAATTCTCGCACATGCAAAAGCCTCGACATCATTCAAATTCACACCTTCCGCATTTTTACCATCAATTTCTGCAGGATGAATTATTATTACTTCGAAAGTTATCGCTTTTTCCCGAATTATGTCTGCAAGAAATTCCCTTCTTTTAGCAGTTAATTGTTTGCTATCTTTTACTCCAAGTTTCTTGAATTCCTTCTCAGTTTCTTCATCAATCAAACAACCAGCAAGAACCATTGGACCAATAACCGGTCCCCTTCCCGCATCATCTATTCCTAATTTTAACATCTTAATTTAAAAAAAGTTTTGTTTTTAAATATTTGGTAGGGGCATACGATAATAAAATGAAACATTAGAAACAACAGAATCGATAATTTCTTTAGGAATTATACGGATTCTTTTCTCAGGATTATAGAAATTCCATATCCTAAGATAATCTTTTTCTATAGACATTTTAACATCATCATGAAAAATAAATCGATTAGGATAAATAAGTTTAGATTTTCTTGAAAAAATTCTTGCATGGCCTTCATTACAAGAAAGAATTCCTAACGCATCAAATTTTCCATCAAATTCATTAACCCAATCTTGAATTTTTAAATTAGCAAAATCATTCTCATCAGAATAAAGATAATCTCCCGTAAGTCCACTTCCATGAGCATATAAAACTGCCATAGATTTGGGTAAAGAAAATTCCCCAACAATCGAAATTAATTCTTTATATTTATCAGTCTCTACTCTCAAACGTTCTCTAGCCAAAAGATCCCCTTCAGATTTAGCTCTCCCTTTATAGGAATATCTTTGATCAAAAATCTCTTCAGACATATAAACTAAATCCTCTCCAAGAACATATTCCTTCATAATTTTAAGCCTGTAATAAGCTTTATAAAAGTTATTCCGCTTGATTTTTGATAGCGGGGTGGAGCAGTCTGGAGTGCTCGTCGGGCCCATGACCCGGAGGTCGTATGGTTCAAATCCTACCCCCGCTATAATACTTTTAAGGAAAATGGAACCTCAAGAAACTAAAAAACTAGAGGAAAGAATCATAAAACATTTACTTAATTTAAATGGAAATAAATTAAGAATTACTAAATCTTTTCCTCATTATTTCTCAAAAAAATATGGTTGCGACCCAGAAGAAG
>CAZJVQ010000011.1:7205-19360 GCA_964549605.1 Candidatus Woesearchaeota archaeon
TACATTATTTTAACAATGGCAATCACAAAAGAAGAAGCAAAAGCGGATTTAGAAAAAGTAATGCAACAATTTGAAACTGTTGGAGCTGGTACTGAAAATGATAGAGCGGCACAACTAATAATGCAAACACTTGGGGTTCTTGAAAGACGATTAGAAAAGCCTACTATACTCAAAATGTTATACATGGATAATCCTGAAGCATCAAAACTTATTCCACAAACTGCATATAAAGTTGCACAACAATATATTGACGGAGATATTGATGAATCACAAGCAAGAGAGAGATTGCAAGATGCTTCAAAACAATATGGTGAAGTCTTCCAGGAAATGGGAATAAAACTTCAAGAAATTGCTTCTCTTTTCTCTAGATAAAAAAAGCTTTAAAAATTATTAAATCTGAATAGCCACAGCAGGAAAAAAGTATGGATTCCTACCCCCGCTATTTTTATAAACTCTAAAAAACCAAGATAAAAATGGACTTAGGAAATTGGATAATATATGCTGCAGGAGCCATGATAATAGTTCCAGGAATGATGATGACTGGCGAAACAAATCAGGCTCGCCAGGGATACGAAAACCAAGTACCGATTTATGAAGACCGAAATGAGGATGGTGTAAAGGATAAAATTGTCAAAAAAATAAAAGACAATAAATCACCTTTTTTTATGCCAGAACATCTTGGTTTAGAAGAAGAAGTTCTTTATGGAGCTAAACTTCCAAACGGAAAAACTATATATCTTCAGGAAGATCAATTAGGTGAAAAAAAATTCCCATCAAACTATAGGTATAGACCCAAATAAGACATTCTACTCTCCAATAACCTTTTTAAGTAGTTAATTCTCCAAATAATTAAGCCCAGATCGCATAGTGGTTATTGCACCGGCTTGCTAAGCCGGACCCTTCGGGGTACGCAGGTTCAATTCCTGCTCTGGGCGTAATACTCTTTTGGCACATTCGTGTGATGTAGTTTTTCCCTCATTGATTATCTTTTGATCACAACGTGTGTGGACTCTTTTTCTTTATAAATATTGTCGAGAATAAGTATATCTTTTTTATTTTATACTCCGACCAGGTCATGGTAAGTTATGTAGGATTCGTATGAGCTTTTGTCACAATAATGATTAAAAATAGAGAAATTATTATGGAGTTATGGGTTTGCCAGGTATTCAATCAGTTGGGGGAAATTTAGGAGATTCTGATTTGAAGAAAAAAATATCAGAATTTGTAAGTGAGTATATTGATAAATTTCAGGAAGAAATAAGAAAGAAGAATTTGGGAATAGGTTATTTCAGTTTTGGTAAACCTACTAATTATTATTTTTCCGTAGATAAGGAAAATTTACATATTATTTATAGTTCTCAGTTTGCAGGAGGAATGGCAGAAGTTATTTATATGGATTTTAGGGAACAAAATAAATCTTCATTCGAAATAGAGGAGATTGCAAATTTTTTAAGGGCTCAAAAAGGAATTACAATTTGGAGAGGATTGACTTTTAAAATTGGAATTTTGGATGAAGAAAAACTAAAAAGAGAAAAAATAATTTTAGAGAAAATTAATGAGCAAATAATGAAAGAATATCAAGAGATGATTCAGACTAATCAACCATTATTTATTTCTAAGGAACAATTAGAAAGCTTTTTACAAAAAGCTTCTGAAGATGATTTTACAAATATTTTGCTTATTCCACTCCTACGTCATATTGGATTTAAAACTGCTGAAGCAAAAGGACATAGGGATAAAACTTTGGAATTTGGTCAAGATATTCAAAAAATGAAAATACAATTGCCTACAGGACATTGGTTATATTTTTCGGCACAAGTAAAAAAAGGAGCTATTAAGTATGGAACACAAACGGAAAAAAATCATGTTGAAGCAGTACTTACCCAAACACATTCTCAATTAGAATGGGAAATGCCTGATTCAGAAATGGGGATTAATATTAAACCAGATCATATTTTGTTAATTGTTTCAGGAGATATTGTAGAGGGAGCAAAACAATATATTTACAGACATTCGTCGATAAAAAATAAAAAAGTACTTTTATGGGAAAAGGAGACAATACTTAGGCTTTGTGAAGAAAAAGGGTTACCTGAGTCAGTTCAGAAAACAATATTAGAGTATAATAAAAATCATTAAAAGAATATTAAATGAATTCTCTTCCTTTCCCAGTAATTTTAACACTTGTCGAAGGTCTTCCAGTATTGGGATTTTTATCTTGATGAATAAATTCTACACATCCAAAAAATTATCTTCTTGCTCTGGGCGTTTATCCTCTTTAGTTCGGTTCCCATAAGTTTATTTCATAATAGGAAAGTTTAAAAGTAGAATTTCTTGTGTTATTTTATGTGGCCACAAAGAAATTATCTAGAAGATGCAAGAACTCATGAACAAGTCTTTAGAAACATCCTTAGGAGCGTTGGGAAAAATAATGAAAAATTAACTTTAGATGAAATTTATGAAACATATTCTATAGGTAATAGATATGGAAGATGGACAATTTTAGATTTTAACATGGGCCCAATTAAAGATTTATTAATAGATATTTCTGAAAATGAAGCAATATTTGTAAGTGAGAATATAGCCACATTATCTGGTTCTGGCAGAGTTGCTAAATATAAAATTAAACAAGACAATTTTGTAGAATTTGATTCGAACGTTACAGTTTGGATGAGTTAAATTTAAGGAATAGTACAAATGACTGAGAGAATTATTGAACTTAGACCACATCATGTATTGGGATTTGTTTCCCATGAGATGAATCCAGAATTTTATCATTTATCTGATGAAGCTTATGTAACTAAATTCAGAGAAGAAAAAGGAAATTTTCATTCAGATGATTTAATACTCCATTGGAGAGAAATACTAAAGCAACTTCATAATAATCCTGAATTAAATTTTAGATATGTTGCTACTTTGGATTCAATTTGTGAAGAATGCCATAGAAAAGAAGAATGTCATGATAAAAATCATTGGCAGTATAAATCTGTCCAAAATGCTGACGTTGATGCATCAGATTATTTTCCAGAATTAAAACTAGAACAAATATACGATGGTCATTTTATTAAGAAAATACTAACAAAAAAGGTTCCTCTAAAAAAAGAACTAATTAGGTCGGATCCTGCTCTGGGCGTTTATATTAAAAATGATTGCAAATAAAAAAAGTATAGATAATGCTAAAAAAGAGAAATTATTTTATTTTGTAGCTAATGTTGTGGTCTATAGGGAAAGTGATGGAAAATGTCTAATTTTAAAGAGGGATCAAAGAGAGAAAGTTCATCCTGAAAAGTATGCTGTTCCTGGAGGGAAATTAGAATGGGAAGATCTCCCTATTGAAAGTCCTACAAGAATAAATGGAGATGTCCTTGATTATGAAAATGCAGTTGAAGATTTATTAAAAAGGGAAGTAAAAGAAGAGGCAGGGATAGAAATTCAAGATGGATTAACTTATCTAAATAGTGTTGCTTTTATTCGCCCGGATGAAACCCCTGTTATTTTAGTAAAATTTGCTGCAAAATATAAAAGCGGAGAAATAAAATTGGAGAAAGGCGCGTTTACAGATTATAAATGGGTTAATTCAGAAGAGATTAATACCTATGATTGCATTAAGGGAATTCAGGAAGAAGTAATAAAAACGATTGAACTCTTTAAGAATAAATAGTTTTTAATATTATTATGTCTTGATTGAATATATGGTTGCTAAACTAAACTTCAAATAAAAATAATATTATATAAAAAATTTATATTATATTGCTAATCCGGACCCTTCGGGGTGCGTTGGTTTGTGTCGAGTTTACTCGATTCAGTGAGGAACTTGTTTCCGACGCCAATTCCTGCTCTGGGCGTTCTATTACTCTTTAGTGGTAACAAAAAGAAAGGTTTAAATAGAATAAAACCATGTATATTTATGACAAAAAGAGTATATAATCCCGAAGAACTAGGTGCTGTAATAAGGGAAAGAAAACCAACAGAAGTGTTATATGATCTAGGTGAAGGGGGAAAAAGAACTGAATTAATTGTAACTTATATGGATGGAAAGAGCAAAATATCTGATAGAATTGCATCATCCCCTCTTATTAAGTTATGTGAGCAAGAGGGCAATATCTCAATGGATATTACTGATTCAGATACAAATGCAGATAGATATTCATATAAAAATTTAAGACCTAAAGATGCTACTTTTGGAAAACCAGAACATCCAGATTATGACTTAGGGGACTTAGACATAGATCTTGGCGAAGGTAGACAATTAGGTATTTCTCAGTTTTATAGACAAGAGTAAATATTCTTGAATTTCCCGAATCCCTGTAGACGTTCGGTCGGGGCGATCCTTTTATTGAAGGTAAATGTATTCTCGGAAAACTTTTTATTAGAAATATTTAAATACTCATATGACATATTTATCATATGAGAGAAATATCTTATAATTTATTCTTTAAAGCATTTTCAAATAATACTAGATTTGAAATTATTAAATTACTCAAAAAAAAGCCCATGGGTGTTTCAGAAATAGTTAAAGAAACAGGCTTTGAACAAAGTAGAGTCTCCCATAATTTAAAATGTCTTGAAGATTGTGGGTTTGTTGTAATTAAAAAAAATGGTAAAGAAAGAATATATGAATTAGATAAAAAACACATTATCCCAATACTCAATGAAATTAATAAACACCTAGAATCATATAATAATAGACTCATAAATTGTGGGGTGATTAAAAAATGAAAAAATACGATTTAATAGTTATTGGAACAGGTTCTACAGGGGCGACAGTTGCTTACATGGCAAAGGAAGTTAAATGGAAAGTTGCAATAATTGATTCTCTTCCCTTTGGAGGAACATGTGCTTTACGTGGTTGTGACCCAAAAAAAATTCTTGTTGGAGCTACAGAAATAATTGAAAGGGAAATCGGAATAAAAAATAAAGGGATTTCGGAAATTTCTAAATTAAATTGGGGAGAATTAATAAAATTCAAGAATTCATTTACAAATTCCATTCCAAAAAGCAATGAATCTGCATTCAGAAAGGCTGGGATAGATGTTTATCATGGACTAGTTTCATTTACTGATAAAAATAAGATTAAAGTAGGTAATGATGAACTTGAAGGAAAATATATAGTTATAGCTACAGGTTCCACACCAAGAATACTAAACATTCCTGGAGAAGAACTCATTACAAAAAGTGATGAGTTTTTAGAAATAAAAAAACTGCCAAAAGAAATTATTTTTACAGGAGGAGGTTATATCTCTTTTGAGTTAGCTCATATCACGGCACTCGCAGGAGCAAAAGTGAAAATAATGCATAGAAGCAGTGAAGTCTTAAAACGATTTGACCAAGATTTAGTTAAAATGCTTGTAAAAGAATTTAATGAAATTGGAATAGAAATTATTTTTAATTCACCTGTTAAATCTGTTGAAAAGAAAGGGAATAAATTAATTCTCAAAGCAGGAAATAAAACATATAAAACAGATATGGTTGTCCATGGAGCAGGAAGAGTCCCAAATATTGAAAATTTAAAACTAGAAAATACAAATGTTAAATCTAATGAAAAAGGAATTATTGTTAATGCTCATTTGCAGACTTCAAATCCAAAAATTTATGCTGGGGGAGATGTTGCTACATTAGGCTTACCATTAACACCTGTTGCGGGATTACAAGGAAGAATAATTGGAAATAATTTATTAAATAAAAGCAAAATTAAATTTGATGGAAGTATAACTGCAAGCGCTGTTTTTACTTATCCTCCTCTAGCTTCTGTAGGATTAACAGAAAAGGAACTGAAGAAGAAAGGAATAAAATATACAAAAAAATTTGCAGAAACTTCTTCGTGGTATAATCCAAAAAGAATCGGATTAAAATATTCAGGATACAAAATATTAACAGATAAAAAAGATAAAATATTGGGAGCTCATATTTTTTATCCCAATTCAGATGAAATAATTAATTTATTCTTATTTGCTATGAAAAATAATATTAAAAGTGAAGAAATAAAAGATTATTTGATGGTGTATCCAAGTTCCTCTTATGATATTAAATACATGATTTAAAAATGGTAAAAAAAGAAATAGTCAACAACAAAACATATTATCAATGTGAAATATGTAAATTTTATTATAAAGAAAAAAAGTGGGCTGAAAAATGCCAAATAAGTTGTAAAAAATATCAAGCTTGCGATACAGAAGTAACTAAACATGCTGTTGAAATCAAATAAAATGATAAAGTTAGATTCATTAAAAACAGGCATAGAAGCAGGATTTTTAGGTTCGTTATGTTGTACTCTCCCAGTATTACTAGTCGCTTTAGGCATTGGAAGTATTGGCTTCGCATTAGGATTTGCTAAATACAGACCATTCTTTATAATTCTTGGAGTTATATTCATTATCTTCGCTCTTTATAGGCAAATTAAAAAGAAACACGGAGTCTGTAATGTAAGAACTGTTAAACAAAATTTATCTATGATTGTTATTGCAATTATCACTGCTGTAATTGTCTGGACTTTGTTAATTTACATCATAGCTCCTCTTCTAGCAAGGTTAGTATATGGATAAGAAAATATTGTTATGGATTGTTGTAGGAATTTTATTAATCAGTTCCTTTTTAGTTGTTAAGAGTATCAGGAATCCTTCTGGAAATATTATAATTGAAGAAAATATAGAGAATCTTCATAAAGCTAATTTAGATATTAAAGATATGTACTGTGAATCATGCGCATTTGGTGTAAAAGCCCAAATAGAAGAATTAGAAGGTGTTGTAAGTGCAGATATTGATTTTAAGACAGCTAAGGGTATAGTCTTATATGATGCAGATAAAGTTGATTCTCAAAAAATAGCAGATGCTTCAACTGTTTATCCAGCAAGTGTTGTGGATGATGAGAAAGTAACAATCTAAAAGTTAATCCCCGTTCGGAAATGTTTCCCACCTGCTCTGGGCGTTTATTATCTTTTATTACAATAATGCTTAAAAAGAAAAATAAGTATGGAAAATCATGCGAAGGAATACAATAACTATACATGGATCGGAGGAGGTTATGGCTGCATTAAGTGATCTTGGGACTTTCTACAGGGGTAAGTGGCAAGATGTGCAAATAAAAGATGTTAGTAAAGATGAAGATACTCCTTTAAATGTAAGGAAATCTTTAGTTGGGTTAATTGTTCCTACAATTTTTGGGAAAGAACAACTTGAATCGCAAGGAGTAAATCTCCAAATCCCAGAGAATTCAAGACTTGCTTACGTTCCAGATGTTGTTGATGTTCTAAAATCTGCTGAAAAATATGATGCAGCTAGCGAATTAGAAAGGACAGCTCCAAATCCATTCGACATGTATGTTTTTGAAGGTGGAATCTACGATTTATTATAACAATCCTTAAAAAGAAAATAAATTATCTATTTTCATGGTAAATTTAGGATTGTTAAGTTTAGTTTCTTGGCCAAGTAGTTGTGAAATTGAAGATCCTTTCAGGGAATTGCAACTACAACACTTGAAAGAGCAAATAGAAAACTTAAGACTTCAAACAAAAAGTAGGAAATTGAGGGGTTTAGTTTCTCGAAAAGAAATAAAAGAAGTTACTTCATTTACAGTAGAAGAGTATGGATGGTTCCAGCAACAAAAAGCTATCGCACACGTTCAAGATGTTGGAGAAACAATTGGATGTAGATATGTTTTGGTTACAAAAGCTGGAACGAAAGAGAAAGGATATAACATAGAAGGCAAATTTTATTCTTATAAATAATTTTATTAAAGTAAAAATTTGTCTCGCCCGTACAACATCTGTTCTTCTAATTCTGTTTGATACAAGTCAGAATTAATTTTCTCAAAAGAATCCAAATCTTTATACTCTAAAATTTTTTCTTTAATCCTAGGATTCAACTCTTTCTTAAAAAAATCAGCACCCCAAGTATATCTAATAATTTCTAGATCTTCATTCAATTTATCAGAAATCTCCCAAAATTTATGATCATATCCAAAATCAATTCCCGTTTCAGATTCACGATAATTAGAAGCCATATCTTTCAAAACATGATTAACTACTTCCTTGTTTACAGTATTCCAATCCGCAACAATTTCAAGTTCATCCAAAGTCTTTCTAAGTAAATATTGTTTTCTTGTTAAATCAGCCATTTTATTTATAATTAGTTGCAAACACATTGAGAAAAGTTACTTCTTTCCCAATAAGTTTCTTTGTTACTGGATCTACTTTTGTGGGTCTTTTTTCTTGAACTTCAAAATCATCAACATAAAATCCGGCAGATTCTACAAGCTCTTGAAGTTCTTTTTCTCCATAAGAATAAAAATATTTTGAATGGTCACCATACTTTGGACTAGCTGGAAGGGGATCCGGCCCATCTCCTTTCATTACAGACAAAAACATAGTTCCTCCAGCCCTTAAAACCCTTGAATATTCCCTCATAGTCATTGCTGCCTCATCAACAGGTTCTCTAGGCAGATGTAACATTGAAGCCATTGACCAAAGCCCATCAAAAGAATCATCTGCAAAAACGTCATCCATATTTCTCATATCTCCAAAGTATACTGTGGAATCTGGGGAATTAATCATTGCAATATGCACAAATTCAGACATTAAGTCAATTCCAGTAGATCGATAACCTAGATCAGAAAAATATTTCAAATCTCTTCCAGGACCACAACCAGCATCCAAGATCCTATCTCCTTCAACTTTATCTAAAAAGAAATCTGCTTCAGTTTTAATAATATTAATATCCATATGTTTAGCTGTATACTCCTCAGCAGAATGCTCATATGCTTTAATTGTTTCTTCAACTAAACTCATATCAAACAACTATTTTTGCAATTTATAAAGATTTAAGTGATAAAATTTCACAATAATGCTTTTAAAACAAAATATTATAACTAAATCATGAAATATCTAAATAAACCCTCAAAATATATCTCTGGAAGCATCGGAGCACTAGCTTTAGGATTATCACTAAGTTTTGGAGGGTGTGATGAAAAGAACGAAAAAATTACCTTCCCACAACCTTACACAGGAACAATCTGGGAAAAAAGGCACTACCCAGAAAAAGAAAATATTAGAATGGAATCCACCGATGCAGGCCTTCTCAGTAAACGCGTACCGATTTATGCTTTTGATGATGAAGATTTTATTTTTGAAGTTATGAGAAAAAATAAAGATGATTTGGATAATAAAACATTGTATGTGGACAAAAAAACTTTTGATACTTTTGATATTGGAGATAAATTTCTTTTTGATTATAAAAACGCTGAAGAATTCGATCCAGAATCCTGGAGAACCCCCACAAAAAAAGAACTTGAAAAATGCGCTGAAAAAATAAGATTTGGAAAAATTTGTAAACTAAATTGACAAATCACTTCTGAATCTCGCCACTTTTCTTCCATTGAATATAATTTCTTTCCAAAACTCTAATTGATTCATCCCTTTGTTCAGCCTTCCCCAAACCTTTCCAGTCCACAACAAAAAAATCAATTTCCTCTTCCGTTTTTGATATTGCTTCTTTAACCATTTCATCAGTCAACGGCAAAGCATAAGATGGAATAACATGAGAAATCGCAACATTAGATTTCAATTGAATTTTATTAAAACCAGGACAGTAATGTGGTCCCCCAACTCCAACAGCAACTTCACTATATGGATTTTCTTTAAATTCTTCAATAATATCAAAAATTGTCTTAGCAACAATAAATCCTGCTCTCCTATCATTATGTTCAATTTCTGTTGATCCAATTTCGACAAAAACACTTGGCTTATCGATCAACGGCCCATGATGTGTCGCCTCCATCGTAACAGAATAATCTCTCAAATCATGCTTCTTAACATTTTCATTTAACTTCTCAAACAACTGTTTCTGAAACAAAGCAGAAGTTCTAGAAACCTTCCGACTTTCCCCACCATATTTACTATCTCTCCAGTTTCCCGTGGCATGAACTGTCAAAGCTTTCTCACTTTTCTCAGAACTATGTTTAGAAGCAAAAATTACAAAATCATATTTTTCAATTTTGCCAAGATCCAAATTTTCCGTGTGTAAAACTTCATCCTCAACCAAATAAAAATCAAAACTACTAGCATCTTGATTCATCCCAGAAAGAATAGGATTCTTACGGAACTGAGACAACTGAGAAGTAATATTTATTCCAGCCTTATCCAACTTCGAAGCAATCACTAAATATTTTTTATACATAAATCAACTTACAAAAAATCTATTTTAAATTTTGTTATATATTTATAAATCATAAATTAATATTAATGATATGGGTTGGGGAAGTTTTTGGGAAAAAGGAGGAGCATCAAAAAAAGATAGTGAAGTGATCAAAAGCTTAGAAGACTGCATTATGAGAAAAATACGTATAGCAGAAAATAGGATAGATAACGATAAAGAAGAAGAAGCAAAAGAAAATTTAGAATATGCTAATAACATGATGGGCATAAGAGGATATAAATCAAAAATTAATCAAGAATTTCATGAAATATCTGAAAAATATTTTGACAAATTCAAATAAAATCTTATAGTTTTAAAGCTTACTTATTAAATTCATAGAAGCTTGCCTCATATCTAAAGCATTATAAATTCCGCGGCCAACAATTGCATGAAATTTATCTCCTGCAACTTCCGCCGATTCTGTAAGATCACCATTTTGAGTAACAAATCCTGGAGAATAAAGATTGAAATCCCCTTCAATAGACATTTCGAGAACTTTTTTAATTTCCCTAATCGAATTTGGTTTATTCCCAGGAACAACAAAATCTCTTACTCCTAAAACAGCAGCATTAAGATACATCTCAAAAATAGCCTCGTCAGCTATATACCCTCCTTCACTTCTCAAATATTTTTCATGAGTCATTTCTCCCCCAACAATAACTCCCAATCCACAATTTCGAGCAGCTTTTATCCAGACTTCTTCAGTTTTAGGTCCAGCCAAAGGAAATAAAATAACTGCATCAAATCCTGCATCTCTAACAGACCCTAAATTATCTTTTGCAGTATGTGGTGTGTCTGTTCCCCATTTCTGCCCATCCCATATTAAGGCCTTATTAGATGTAAGATTTCTTGCCATATTAATAGCTCTATCATAACCTGCTCTTCCAGTCAATGCAGGACCAATTTTATAGCCCCCAACTCCAGATAGATCTCCAGTTGACAATAACACCTCTCTAAACTTTTCTAGAGAATTAAATTGACAATCAACAATCAGACTTCTCTTATTAGAAATTATTGGATCCATAATTAAAATTCAAAAGAGAAATTTATAAAGATAGTTGCATAAAAAAATATATGTTATCTCAAGATTTTATTATTGGAATTGTTGCATTAATTTTTGCAATTCCTATTGGAGACTATCTCGTCAAATACACTAAAGAAGAAATCAAACAAGGAAAAAAATGGTTCAAACTAATTTCTCTAATAAGTATAATCGGAGCACTGATTAGTTTAGGATTTAAAAACGACGCATTAATGTTTACATTCTTATTTATCCTAATTGTAACAAGCAGAAGTTTGAAAAAATAATTATTCTCTAGCTTTTCCTAAAAACCTTAACAAGAATAAGAACAAGTTTATGAAATCCAAGTAAAGTTTCAAAGCCCCAATTATCGCAAATCTTGGTAAAGACTTTGAATCCATAGAAATTGAAAGTCTTTTCAGATATTGATTATCGTAAGCAGTCAAAAGTGTAAACAAAATTACTCCTAAAAAAGAAACAATCAAATCAAAAATTGAACTTTTCAAAAAGAAATTTACAACCATTGCAATAATTATCCCAATCAAAGCCATAAACAAAATTGGACCAAGTTTTGAAAGATCCTTATCTGTAAAAAAACCCCAAAGCGCCATTGTTCCAAACATCAAAGCAGCAACAAGAAACGTTGCAAGAACTGAAGCCCCAGTATAAACCAATAAAACCATTGAAATTGTCAAACCATTAATTAGAGAATAAATTATGAAAAGTATTCTCGCAGTTTCAGTAGAAATTTTCTTGATAGCAGCACTAATAGCAACAACCAAACCTAACTCAACAATAATTAAAGCAAAGAAAACCATCATATTTCCAAAAATAAAAGTTTGCAAAGCTGGACTAAATACAACCAAACCGGCAGTCAAAGTAGAAGCCAACAAACCAATAAACATCCACATGTAAACTTGCCTAAAAAATGCAACAGTTTTCTTTGATG
>CAZJVQ010000012.1:0-3605 GCA_964549605.1 Candidatus Woesearchaeota archaeon
CATTCGCTTTCTTAGATTTTTGTCTTCTATCAGAATTGACAATTTCTTAACTAAATCATCTATAACTTCTGGATGCAGTTTAGAAACTTCTTTATTGAATTTTTTATATTTTGGATCGAATTTGATATGCTTGTCCCATTGTAAATTAGATTTCAATAAAAATCCATTATGTCCATCCTCAATAATTTCAGACATCGCAAAAATATCTGTGGCAACTACTGGTAACCCTACAGACATTGCTTCAATAATCGCTATTGCAAAAGTGTCCACAAAAGTTGGCTGCACATAAACATCTGGTTTGAACAGAAATTCTTCATAAAATTTTTCCCTTGGAAGGTTCTCTTCTGTAAAAGTGATATTTTTAAGATTTCCCCTTAGATGTTTTGGAATTGTTCCTTTAATCTTTAAATTAATATTTTTGTATTTTTTGTTTAATATTTTAAATGCTTCTAACAAATCATGTCCTCCTTTAATATAGAAATCTAAATCCATTGGGGAAGTTCTGCAGATGAACGAAAAAGTAACTTTATCTGTATGTTTCCTTTTTACTTTTGTTGTATGGTATGCGGCATGCACAACTTCTATTTTATGCTTAAATTTTCTACAATCAATCCATTCTTCTAAATTCTTTTTAGCTGCATGAGAATATGGTAGTATTTTTTTGCAGTACTTTGAATTCAATCGTCTAGAAATTAACCACTTAGTTAATGGTTTTTTTAATGCCACCCAGTTCATTCCTACTAATGAACCCGCCATTTCAATATCCATTACCCATGGCTTTTTGTTAGTCATTAAAACTCCCCTAGTTGAATGAATTAAGTCAGCATCAGTCTTAGCTTGCATCATTCTTGGAATTTGAATAAGACTGTGTGCTTTTGTTATTGCCTCTTTGATATATCTTACAAAAACATCATTATATGTTGTGTTTGGGACCATTTTTACTTGGAACTTAACGTCTTTTGGGGGATAATTAATCATTTCTTTAAAGAGGGGGTGGGGACCGCAAATAAGATTTACTATCAATTTTTTCATTTCTTATGAACCAATATTTTGTTTTTAAAGTTAATTATCATAAAGTTTAAAATGGGGGAGAGATGTAGTTTTTTATGAAAATAAAGATAGTTTCGACTTATCCTCCCATGGAATGTGGAGTTGCAGAACATACGCGACATCTAGTGAACTCTCTAAAAAAAGTTGGAATCGGACCAGAAATTTTTAGAATAAAAAATCGAACCTCTGCTAATCCATTCCAATTTATCAACTTAGCAAAAAAAGTTGCGAGAGGAAGTTCTGAAAGAGACATCATCCATATTCAATTTCATTTAGCAGCCTTTGGAAGACTACTGGGGATATTTCCTGGAGCCCATATTATTCTGATATTGGCCTGGCTAAAATTTTTTAGTAAAGCCACAGTTATAATGACCCTTCACGATTCCCATAGCAAAGATTATGCTCTTAAAAAAGGAGGCAGAGAAAAAATGTTCTTTGTTTATTATAATTTTCTCTACGCTTTTTTTAAATTATTTGTCAATCATTTTATAGTCCACTCTAAAAATGGAAAAAGAATTCTTGAAAAAGAATGGAAAATAAAAATGGAGAAAATCTCGGTTCTTCCAATGGGTTTGCCAGTAAATATAGTAGATTTAAATAAAAATAAATCTAAAATTACGTTGGGATTTCAGGGGAAGAATATCTTACTTCTATTTGGCTATATCAGGCACACCAAAAACTATGGGTTGGTTTTGAATGCTTTAAAAAAATTAGACAAGAAAGTTATGCTCTTAATTGTGGGAAAAATACATCAGGAAAAAGACAGGGTTACCTATAACAATCTTTTGAAAAAAATTGATAAATTAAAACTAAATGATCGAGTCAAAATGTTGGGATTTGTAAGTAATGAAAAAATGCGCCTAGTGTTTAATGCTACAGATATCGGAATAAATCTCCATTCTCAAGGATCAGGAGATTTTTTTTCCTCCACAATGACTATGCAAATGGCTTATGGCATTCCCATGTTAACTGGGAACATTCCTTCTTTTGAGATGTTTAAAAAAGAAGAAAAATGCATAGAGACTTTCGACATTGAAAGTTATTCTGATTTAGCAAAAAAGATAGAGATTTTATTGAAAGATAAATCCCAAATTAAAAATCTTGAGAAAAGAACTAAAACATATTGGGAAAAGGATAATTGGGATGAAGTTGGGGAAAAAACTAAAAAACTCTATTTGCATTTATCTAACCTTAAAAATGAATAGATTAAGAATTATGTTATTCGGAGAAGCCTTATGGAAGAAATAAAAAAATTTGAAATTAGAAATATTATTAGAAAAATTAATCCCTTAATAATTTTTATAGGACATACTTTCAAGGATAAAGTAAAGGTTATAATCAGTCTTTATTTTTTGGGACCTTTGAGAAAATTTGGATTTACAAAAAAAGAGATATTAATCACTATGAAAAGTGAAATTGGATTACTTCTTTGTGGAGATAAATCAATTCATGTAGCCAAACCAAATTATGAATGGAATATAAGGAAATTTTTTGATTTGAAAAAAGGAGTTTTTATCGATATTGGAGCTAATTTGGGAGTGTATTCTATTTTAATGGGAAAAAGGCTTGGTAATAACGGAACTGTTCTTAGTATAGAACCTGAGAGCCATACTGTGGAGTTGTTGAAACAAAATGTGGAATTAAACAAATTAAAAAATGTCTTTGTTGTTGAAAAAGCTTGCTCCTCTAAAACTGGAAAATCTACATTATATTTAGAAGGAACTACATATAGTGGAGGGTTGCACTCCCTTAAAAAATATGGCCATCACGTAAGTGAAATGGAAATAGAAGTTGAAACTCTTGATTCAATTTTTTCAAGATCAGAACTAAAAAAAGTTGACTTAATCAAGATAGATGTTGAAGGTGGAGAGCTAGAAGTATTGAAAGGAGCAAAAAAAGTCTTAAAAAATTATCATCCAAGGATAATTTGCGAATCTCTTGATAAGACATCTGAAGAAAATATCAAAGGATTTCTCAAAAAATTTAAATATCATGTTAAACGAGTTGACGCTGAAAACGTTTTTTGTTATTAGAAATTAGTATGGAATCTAAAAAAAAATTAAAAATTTGTTTCGTTGGAACCCACCCCACTTTTAATGGAGGGGCAACTTTATTCCAAAAAAACTTAATAAGTTACTTAAAAAAGAAAAAGTTGTCTTATGAAATTAGTTGGATTCATTTTGGTAAGCGAGATAGGCGTTATTTCGAGGGAGATGTGGATTATATTGAACTAAAAGTTCCGAAGATCCTCTTTTTAGAAGATATTTTGTTTAATAGAAAGGTTTCTAAATTTTTTAAAAAAAATCATTTTGATATAATTAATTCTCATGGTCTATGGGGTATTTGGATGAATGATTTTCTTAAAAGACCAAATCAAAAATTAATCCATACTTATCATGGAAATGCCTATTATTTTTTGAAAAACACTTCCAAAAGATTTGGGATTTTTAAAAAAACTCTCCTCTTTCCAATATTAATCTTTGGTTATTTTGTAGAAAAGCCCCCGTGGAAAAAAGCAGATAAAATAATTTGTGTTTCTAATCATGTGAAACAAG
>CAZJVQ010000012.1:3615-10140 GCA_964549605.1 Candidatus Woesearchaeota archaeon
TGGGAAAAATAAAAATATTGTCGTTATAAGAACAGGGGTTGATTTGAAAAATTTCAAATTTCGTAACAAGAAAAAAATAAAGAATAAGTTGAGTTTGAATAAAGAAAATACTTATGGATTATATGTTGGGAGAGGAGGATTTTGGACAAAAGGTTTAGACAGAGCAATTAATCTCTCTGAAAAAATTTATGAAAAAAACAAAAAATATCGATTAATAGTTATTGGTCCAGATTTAGAAAAGGTTAAACATTTGATTAACAAAAATTTTATTATTTATCTTAAAGAGGTTAGAAGGGAAAAAATACCTTTTTATTATAATGCAGCAGATCTTTTCTTTTGTATGTCGCGATACGAGGGAGGGGCCCCAACTCTTGTTGTTTCTGAAGCTATGGCTTCTGGTTGCTTAGTTGTTTGTTCAAAAAGTTCAGAGCAAGAGATAATTGAGGATGGAAAAAATGGATTGATTCTAGAAGATTTCGGGAAAGAAGGGGCTAAAAAAATATTTAATATATTAAAAAAGGAAAGGGAAATAATTATAAAAAATTCCATTGAAACAATTAAAAAACTTTCTCTTGAAAAATGGGGAAAGAAATATTTGGAGGAGTTAGTTAAATAAGTTAAATTGAAAGATTATTTTGAAGTATAGTAATTTGTTATCATAAACCTTAAAAACTAAATTCAATAATAAAAAATACGACATCTGAAGATGGAAGATTTGGATGTATTGAAGCTACTTGTAATATAGACACTATCTTGGATGGACGTGGGGGAATTTTTACATGGGTTCCAAAAGAAGCTATTAAATTGCTGTTTTTGAGTATCACAATCTTTAAAATATTGTTCTGAATTAAAAAATAATGAAAAAGGCATTAATTACAGGCATCACTGGCCAAGATGGAAGCTACTTGGCTGAATTTCTTTTAGAAAAAGGGTATGAAGTTTATGGTATGTATAGAAGAAGTAGTGTTGAGAATTATTTTGAAAGAGTGGATCCTTTGATTGGAAAGGTCAATTTTATAGAGGGTGATTTGTTAGATTTTTGTTCTATAGAAAAAGTTATTGAAAAAATAAGACCTGATGAAATATATAATTTAGCGGCTCAATCTGACGTGGGGACTTCTTTTAACCAACCACACTTAACAAGAGAGATAAATTGGTTAGGGGTAGAAAGGTTAATAGACATCATTAAAAGACATGTTCCTAATTCAAAATTTTATCAAGCTTCTACCAGCGAACTTTATGGGGAAGTTTTGGAAGTCCCTCAAAACGAAAAAACCCCTTTTAATCCTGTTAGCCCTTATGCGGAATCAAAACTAAGGGCTCATCAAACTGTTGGGAAAGCGAGAGAAGAGGGTATTTTTGCTTGCGGAGGAATACTATTTAATCATGAATCTCAAAAAAGAGGTTTAGGATTTATCACTCGGAAGATAACTGATGGCCTAACTCGGGTTAAATTGGGAATTCCCCAAAGAGTAACTGGGAAAGCCCATTTGGAATTGGGAAATTTAGACGCTAAGAGAGATTGGGGGCATGCTAAAGATTATGTTGAAGCAATGTGGATGATGTTGCAGCAAGATAAGCCAGAAGATTATGTAATTGCTACTGGCGAAACTCATTCTGTGAGAGAGTTTGTGGAAGAAGTTTGTAAATTACTTGATTTTGATTTGGAATGGCGAGGAGAAGGGATTGATGAGATTGGATTTGATAAAATAACTGGAAAAGAAATAATCAAAATAAACTCCAAGTATTTTAGGCCCGCAGAGGTTCATCGCTTAATTGGTGACCCTTCTAAGGCAAATAGAGAATTGGGTTGGAAAGCTAAAATTAAGTTTAAAGATTTGGTCAAGATGATGGTGGAATCTGATTTAGAGAGAAACAAAAAGATAAAAAAATAACTAGTCTGAATTGGAGATGATAAAATTAAAAATTAAAATAAAAGATGACTTGTTTATGATAGAAAATACAAAAGAAGTATACTAAAATTATTAACTCGAGATTATAAATTAAAAGAATTATCTCTTTGAGAAATGGGGGGAGAAATATTTGGAGATTTTATTAAATGATAAATAAAAGGTTTAAAAAGATATAAAAATTTAAGCATATTGTTCTAATAATAAAATGGATAAGAGACAAAATAACACAGTATTTTATTCATATCAGGATTTTGAAATAAATAAAGGTTTATTTATAAGTTACTGGCATCAAATTGATGAAATACTAAAAACAAAACCGAAAAGTGTTTTAGAAATTGGAGTTGGTAGTGGTTTTGTTAGTAATTATCTAAGAGATAAAGGAATAAATATAACAACTTTTGATATAGATAAAGAGTTGAACCCAGATGTCGTAGGTAACATAACTAGATTATCTGATTATTTTTCAGAAAATTCTTTTGAAGTAATTTTATGCGGTGAAGTTTTAGAACATTTACCTTTTGATTTATTTGAAACATGTCTGAAAGAGATTTATAAAGTATCAAAAAAAAGTGTTGTTATAACACTACCACATCATGCTTTACAATTTTATTTTCATTTGAAGATTCCTACATTATTTCCAATTTCATTTACAACGAGGGTCCCTTTTCCTTTTAGATATAAACAGAAAATAGGTAGTGCACATTATTGGGAAATTGGTTGGAGGGGATATCCTTTAAAAAGGATTAAAAAAGAGATGTCTAAATATTTTAAAATAAAAAAAGCATACCCAGTTCCAGAAAAACATTACCACTGGTTTTTTATTCTAAAAGTTAAAGATAAATAAAATTTATGAACAGAAAAAAAAATGTGATTCTTATTTAAAGATTAATTTTTAATTCTCTTTTCCATGAATGTTCTAATATAAAATAAGATTAGTTTTACAGAAAAAATTGACCTATTTAAAAAACTTATTCTGTTTCTCAAATTCTTGTGTCTTTCTCTTGTTAAATTTGCAAATCTTACTTGTTCTTTGTGTTTTGAAACACTTATTGAATCAGCATGAACTCTATATTTCACTAAAAATTGAGGAAGATTTGTTAAATTCTTCCCAGAATTTAATAAATGCAAGTATAATTCGTAATCGTGAGCATATCTGAATTTTTCATTATAAAAAAAGATTTTTTCATTCCTATACATAACTGAGGAATGAATGATCCCGCAGCTTTTGGGAAATCTCCATGCAAGCACTTCATAATCATCATATTTCCTGAATTTGGAAACTATTTTTCCAGATTCATCTATAAAAATTGCTGAGCTTCCAACTAGAAAAATATTGGGATGCTTTTCAAGATAATTATATTGAATTTTGAGTCTTTCTCTAGAAGAAATATCATCAGAATCTAAGATTGCTATGTACTTTCCTTTCGCAATTTTTAATCCTTGATTTCTTGTTCCAGCGGGGCCTAAATTTTTAAGATTATTAATGGAAATGATTCTTTTGTCTTTTTCAGTATATTCTTTTATTATTTTAGAGGAATTATCTGAGGAACCATCATTTATAATTATTAATTCCAAATCTTTCAAAGTTTGATTCAAAATAGATTCTACACTGGATCTAAGAAATTTTTCTGAATTGTGTACAGCCATTATTACTGAGATTTTTGGTTTTTTCATTTTAACAAATAAAAACTTTCGGCTCTCTTTGAAAGATATTTTATTTTTTCAATTATGGCTCCTTTTTTTAAGAGATCTTTTTCGAGATCAATTATTCTAGGAAAATTTTTATCACCTTTACTATATGCCAATAAAAGGTTGTCTGCCCCAAAATAATTTTTGTTTTTAACGTAGTCTTGGGAATATTTTGAGCTCTCACTTAATGCCCAAGTTGAAATAAAAAAATCTGATTTTAATTTGAATTTTTCTAAAAAACAAATAGGCAAGATATTGACCTTATTTTTTTCTATCCGGCCATTCGTTGAAGCTATAATATTTATTTTCTCTCTTCCAAAAATTTCAGACAAATAATAATACTGTAAACAGCTTAGCAAAGGCAGGTCGATAATGGTATAAGTCAAGTCATGAGAGTAGAGTTTGTTTATTAGTTTTGCCATACAACCATATCCTCCACCCCATTCTACAATATTTTTTGGTCTAATCTTCCCAATTTTCGCTCTAAAATTAGCATAATGATAAAAAGTATGAATAACATTGTGGGAGGTTTCAAATTTTTTATTTAAAATCAAGGGTTTCCCAATCTCATTTTCTTTAAGAATAAAATAAAGAAATTTTGAAGTATGTGTCTTTTTCAAAAATTTCAGTTGTTTCCATAGCCAGAGTCCCCCATGCGAAACGAACATGGTTCCTAGAATAGTTTCTTTTATTAAAAAATCCTCGCGGGGAAAGGGAAGAATATCCATTTCCAATTTTTTATTATAATAATTCCATTTCAAATTCACCCACTTTTCAATATTTTCTTTTCTTAGTTTATTATAGATTTTATTAAGATTTTTCATCTAAAAAATAGGTTACTCATTATTTAAAAATTAATCGTTGATAAGGATCAATTGAACTTAATTTAATTTTGTTTAAAAAATGGTCCTTTTGCCAAAGCTGATCATCATAATCTTTAAAAACATCTTGTGATTTTAACAAAAATGAGGGTAATAAAGATAAATTTTAAATATTTCTTTGAAGGGTTCGACCCAGAAAATAATTTTTTTACAAACTATCTTAGAAAAAATTATAATGTTATAATTAGTGACAATCCAGATTATTTATTTTACTCAGTTTATCCAAAAATTACAAGGAAAAGAGATATTCATAAAGAAGGAGATTTTATAAGAAAAATTTCCCCCAAGCTATATATTTTTCTAAGAAAGAAAAATAAAATGAAAATTCCATTTGGGGATTTTATTAAAATATTCTATGGTGCAGAAAAAATAAGACCAAATAAGGATGGCTATGATTGGGCTTTCTCTGCATTCCCTGAAGAAGAAATAAATGACCCAAAGCATTTAGAAATCCCAAATCATTTGATAGCTGACTTCTTATTTGATGAAAAAATAAAATTACCTTGGAAAAGGAATATTGATTTTGAAAAAATAAAGAAAGAAAAAACAAAGTTTTGTAATTTTATTTATTCGCAAGAAATTTCTTTTAGAAATGATTTTTTTAAACGATTGAGCAAATATAAAAAAATTGAAGCCCCTGGAAGATGCATGACCAATATGAAACCAATAACTTGTAAAACTTCAAGAGATTCCAGACTTTCAAAAAATTGGGCCAAAGAAAAATTAGATTTCATTAATCCTTATAAATTCACAATAGCATTTGAAAATCAAAAAGAGAATGGATATACTACAGATAGATTAATCCACCCTCTTCTTACAAATAGTATTCCAATTTATATGGGAAACTCATTAGTGAGTAATTATTTCAACACAAAATGTTTCATAAATTATCATGATTTTAATGATATGAAGAAATTTATAGAACATATAATTAAAGTCGATAATGATGACGAATTATATAAACAATACTTAGAGCAACCCATATTTAATACGAGGGAACAATATAATTTTCATAATCCTAAAAGAATTCTTGACAGATTAGATAAGATTATAGAATCAAAAAATAGTATCTAAATTGAAGATTTAGAACTTCATAATACTTATAAAGCTGATAAGTAGTAAAAATATAGTTTAGTTAAAATATGATTCTAAATTATTAAAATAAAATGGAGGAAAATAAAAAAGACGGAGTTGAGGAGTGGTCAACTAAATATAATCCTTTTAACAGTGATAAATATCTTGCACAAGTTCCTAGATGGAGTACAATAGATTACAAAAATCGTGGTGAAGTTCCTCCTCCTGCAACAATGAGTGTTGACCCAAGTAATCAATGTAATTTCGGATGTCACTGGTGTAATGCTGCAAAGATTATTGAAGACGATGCCCCTAGAATGACAGGAGAGGCTTTAATAGATATTGCAGATGGTTTAAGAGATTGGCCTGGAACTGAAGCCTATCCAAAAAAAGGTGTAGAATCATTATGTTTAAGCGGTGGTGGAGAAAATTTAATGAATCCTAATTCTGGAGACTTTTTACAAAGATGTCAGGAGAATGGAATATTAACATCTATAGTAACTAATGGTTCTCTTTTGAAAAGGCATCAAGAAGCTGTAGCTGGTTGCAGTTGGGCAGGAGTTTCTGTAGATGCCGGAACACCTGAAATTTTTTCAGAATTGAAAGGAACAGTACCTGCAATGTTTAATGTAGTTATAGAAAATATTGCGAATTTAGTTGATTATGCTAAAACGAATGAAACTCTTTTAGCTAAGCCAGGATTAGGATCTGGGGTGGGATATAAGTATGTACTTTATCCTGGAAATGTTCAGGATGTTTATGAAGCATCAAGAGTTGCAAAAGAAATTGGTTGCAAAAGTATACATATAAGACCTTATGGAACTCCTTGGTTTAGAGAAGAAGATAAACCCTTTAACGCTGATCTCGTGAAATTATTCGCGGACCAGATAACGAAAGCAAGAGAGTTAGAGTGCGAGGATGAATATGGCGGATTTAGGGTATATGGGATAACTCATAAATTTACTGGA
>CAZJVQ010000012.1:10150-19063 GCA_964549605.1 Candidatus Woesearchaeota archaeon
TGATTTTAAAAGGTGTGAATCACCATTTTTAACTGGAGTAATAATGCCTCCTTCAGGTGATGGGGCTTTTGACTATAACTTTTGTTTTGACCGTAGGGGAGATAAAGAAGCTACTGTTTATAATATGGGCAGTATGAAAGATCTTCATGATTTTTGGGGTAGTGAAGAACATTGGAAGAGATATGATGAAATGCCAAACCCTGAAAGTTGTCCAAGATGCACTTTGAAACCTCACGCTCAAATTATTGAACAAGTTGTACAACAAGAAGGACGTGACAATACAACTTGGCAATTTATTTAATTTTGAAAATGAAATATCTCATAACAGGGGTAAAAAGCGGAATTGGGAGATTTATGTACGAAGAGTTAGGAGGTTTCGGATTAACAAGACAAAATAGACATAAATTAAGTGAAATAAAAGAAGTGGATAGTATAATTCACTGTGCTTATGATAAACGCGAGACAATCCCATTAGGAGAATTATCCAATTATTTAGACTCTAGCATATTTTTAACTAAGGAGCTTTTACAGATTCCACATAAAAAATTTGTTTTTTTATCAACGACTAATGTTTATCCCTCCAATTCTAAAATTCATCAGGAGGATGAAAAAATTGACATAAATAAAGTTTCAACAATTTATGGTCTAACAAAATTAATGTGTGAAGAAATGATTAAAAAAACATCTCACCTGATTCTTAGGTGCCCCGCACTTTTAGGGAGATACTCAAAAAACAATCTTACAAAATTAATAAATGATGAAGAACTTAGTTTATCTAAGGATTCTGAATTAAATTTGGTTTTGTATCAGGATGTCCTCAACTTTATAAAAAAGGACAAATCTGGGGTTTATAATCTGACTTCTTCCGAAAATATTAAGCTTTCAAAAATAGCCAAAATATTAAATAAAAGTCCTCGATTTGGAAACTATAAATATCAAGTGGGAAATATAGATAACAAGAGATGCGAATTTAATAAAACCTCAGAAGAAGTATTATTAAATTTCATTTCTAATATACAAGAAGAATTATAGTCTTAAAATCAAAATATAAAAAATGCCAAAAGAACTAAAATAATTTAAATTTTAGGGAAAAAGATAGTTTTATTTCTTCTTCAGAAATTGTTATTCTCCGAAGTGGCACCTGGAATATTCAACCAGTCCTTGTTTTCCCTTATTCTCCCATTTGTTTTCCATATTTCATCCAAAAGTGAGGGATTATATCCTAATTGTTTTGAAAAGAATCTTAGAGCATTCAAATCTTTTGGAAAACATTTTCCCCCAAATCCTAATTTCCCATCTGGACCCGGCACAGAAATATTTTTTGCCATTCTTGAATCCAATAAAAGAGTATTTTTGATATCACTGTAATCTATTTTTAATAATTTGCAAATTTGAAATAATTCATTAGCTATAGCTACTTGACCAATTAGCATTACATTTGAAGAATATTTTATCATTTCTGCGGTTTTTTTATCAACAAATATGTAATTAATATTTGGAAAAACTGGTTTAAATACCTCTAAAATTTTATCATAATCTTCTTTTCTTTCAGTCCCAAAAACAATTCTATTGGTGTTTTCCATGTCATAAATAGCATGTTTTTCTCTCAAAAATTCTGGATTTGACACAAAATTAAATTCGAAGTCTTGTTCTAATTTGTCTGAAGTTCCAGGGATAACTGTCGAACGAATAACTACTAGTGGTTTTTTTTCATTTGATTTAGTAATCTCTTTGAGAGTTTCTAAAGAATCATAAATTGCTGATAAATCTATTTCACCATTTTGTCTCATTGGAGTAGGGACGCAAACAAAAACTACTTCTGCATCTTTTAGTATTAATGGATTATCGTACTCTTTTTTGTATTTATCATAAATAAGAATTTTATGAAATCTTTCTAAAGCTTTTGCAGTGGCCCCACCAACAAATCCCATTCCAATAAATCCTAATTTCATAGAAAAATAGAAATATCTCTTTATTTAAGGATTATGAAACTTTACCCTATCTCTAAAATCCAAACAATTTTTGGAAGAAGGATTCTAGCAATAATTATTATGAAAATAAATCCACTTAATTTATAAATTGTAGTAGTTAAAAAAGAATATTGTAAAGTTTTTATAATAATTTTAGATAAATTTTCTTTTTCTTTCATAATTTAAATAGTAATATCTTTTTTAAGATATATAATAAATAGTTTTATAAATTTGTTTTAAGATGGATGGAAATGGTTGAAGAAAAATTTATAGTATCCAGTAATCTTGGAGGAATTTCAAATAGATTAAAATGTTTAGTTTCTTTATGGAGACTTTCTGACAAATATGATAGAAAACTTTTAGTTTATTGGCCAAGAAATCATGATTGTGGGGCAGAGTTTCACAATTTGTTTGAAAATAAGTTTAAATTTTTGAATAAAGAAGAATTTTATAAGATTAAAAGAAAAGATTTTGTTTATCACACTTGCGAAGATACTGCAAGTATTAAAAATTCAAAACACAAATATATTCTATCTTCAACTTGTAGATGGATATTTTTACCAGAAGAAATAAAAAAAGGGTTCTCTATTGAATATCCAACAAAAAAAAGAGATAATATTGATCTTGAATATGATCGGATACCTAAATCCCCTCAAAAAGAAATTTTAACATATTTGAAAAGGATTAAGCCTACGAAAAAAATAAGGGATAAAATTGAAGAATTTTCTGAAAAAAATAAAATTGAAGATTGTTTTGGAATTCACGTAAGGAGAAGAGACCATGTTCATAGAAGGGATTTTGTGGGAGAAATCTCTTCAGATGACAAATTTTTCAAAAAAATTAAAGAAATATTGAAAGAAAATCCAAAAGCTAGATTTTTATTATGTACTGATAGTGAAGAAACAGAAAAAGGGTATATCAAAGAATTTGGTAAGAAAATAATTGTATTTCAAAAAACTAACAAAAATAACAGGGATAGAACAAATAGAGCTGAAACTCAAGAAGGATTAATTGATTTATTCTTATTGTCTAAAACCAAACATATTTTAGGCACTTTTTATAGTACTTTCACAGAAATGGCTTGGTGGCTTGGTGGATGTAATTCGAAAGTGGAGATAATGGCTACTGAAAGCGAAAAAAAGAAGGTTAAAGAAAATAGAGAAAAAATAGAAAGAGATCCATTAGCTTTTATTAAAAAACTTATTTTAAGGATCCTTGGTAAAAAACCACCTTTTATGCCAAATAGTCTCCGTCATTATAATTCAATAAAAAAATAAGTATTAGAGTTACTCAGATATCTCTTTTTATTAAATTTTTGAAAAAATCTACGTCTTCACTATCAATTCCTTTTATAAACCATAATGTTGAAAAGTAAATTAAAATTGAAAATAGGATCTCAATAATCCCTAAAAATAAATTGATATCAAAAAAAGAGTTAAATGAGATTATGAAAATCGCCATTACTATACTAGCAATAATTGGTTTCAATAAATAGTGCCCAGGTATTTTGATTTTAAAATCAGATTTGGTTTTTAATATTAATAAACTTAATAAGAAAGATCTACTAAGTACCGTGGCAAATGCTACGCCCATTATCACATATTCTTGATTTAATTCAAAAAAGATTTTTATGAATATATAATTTAAAATTATATTTAAAAATAAAGCTATAATTATGAATTTTGCTAAACTTTTTACTTTTTCTTTAGCTTTAAAAAGCATCGAATAGAGTTCAAAAATTGGTGCTGTGAAAATTAAAATTGAAAGTATGTAAAGAGAAGAAGTTGAAAGGGAATAATCATTCCCATATATTGCAAAAATTAAATATTTTGAAAATAAGATGGTTCCAAAAACAGTCGGAATAGAAAGTAATACGACATATCTAAATATTTTTTTGAACCCTCTCTCCAACCTATCCCCATAAATTTGAGTAAATATTGGAAAAAGAATCCCTAAGAACGAAAAAATTGATGCGGCTGTTAAAATTAGCCCCAATGCTGCGCGATAGTACCCAATATAGCTAAAATCTACAAATTTACCTAGCATTAAAGTGTCAATAGATCCGAAGAATAAAAGTGAGACAGCTGCTACACTGACAAACTTAAGGTAATTTAAAATTTTTGATTTTTCAATGTTTATTTTTTCTCCAAAAAAAATTCTTTTTTCTTTCTTAATTAGAATAGCCAAAGATATAATGATATAAATAAATCCTGATAGGAAAAGAGCAAAAAATATACCTGGTAATTTTAAATTATCTGGTAAAAAATAAATTGCAAATAATGAAAAAAATATTTTTAAACTCTGAAGTATAAACTCTAAAAACGGTATTTGTCTGAAGTCTTTTATTGCTAAAAATAAAGCTGAAATAAATCCCCTCAAAGATTCAACGGCAATCAGAAGTAATGAAACTAAAAGTGGGATAAAAATTAAAGGTTTATCAAAAATTGTATAAGAAAGAAATCTAGAAATTGAGAATGTTGTTAAAATTAAAATTATTATTAAAACTCCTTTTAATTTTAAAAGATACTTAAAATAAGCTCTTGCTTTTGAAAATTCTTTTTTTCCTAAAGCTTCTGAAACAAATGCTACGAGAGTATCAGATAGTCCTAAATTAGTTAAACTAATCATGATCACTACTATAGATAATACTAAAGAGTAGGCACCAAATAATTCTGGTAAAAGAAGTCTTGCGAGCAGAATCATAAAGATCAAGCCCCCTATTTTAGAAACCAAAATTGAAATAGACATATAAATGGAATTACTAAATACGATTTTTGAGATACTTTTTTTTCCTATTTCCATTTTATCTTAAAAATAATTTCTTTTTTATTAAATATGGATATAGGGTTAATAAACTTTATAAAAGAACAGATCAGGGATAGATTATTTTAATCATACTTATTATAATTATTTTTTATTTTTTAATCTTTGATGATAAATATGCTCCCATGCAAATTTTGAAACATTTCCATGAAGAGTATCAAAAGGTAACCTAATTATTAGGGGGAGTACCTTTTTGATAATAGGATATTTTACTGTGAGCATGGACCATTTTTGTAATCTTTGGATTTTCTTAAAATCATCACTATATGGAAGATTTGTGCTAAACAGATCAAAATTTGCATTTGCAATCTTTTCTTCTGCTTCCCTAGTAAAAAATTTTGTTCCGGGATATGGATGAAACATTTGGGTGTATGCGATATCCGGGTTAATCTCAATATTCAGGTTCAATGTTTCTTCAGCCTCTTTGAGATTTTCTCCTGGAAGACCAAACATATTAAAAGTATGGAAGGGTAAATTATTTTCTTTTAAAATTTTCACAGCATTTTTTATAGATTTTGTCTCTAACCTTTTCCCCAAAATCTCATTTCTAATTTTCTCATTTCCAGATTCAACACCAATTCCAACTTCAAAACATCCCATATCTTTTAAAGTTTTAACAAGATCAGTTTTAACAATTTCACATCTCAATAAAGAATAAAACGGAAGATTCACTTTCGCATTATATAATTCTGAAAACTCATTTAACCAACGTTTATTTACTCCAAAAATATCATCTTGAAATGTAATAGTCTTAATATCATTTCTTTCTCTTCCATCTTCAATTTCTTCTATCACCCTCATTGGACTTTTTATTCTTAAACCAGTTTTTCCATAAAGATTTTTCTCACCATAATTAATGCAAAAAAAACAACTGAAGGGGCATCCTCTTGAAGTCATTATTTGCAACTCATTTAAGTCCCTTATCCCCTTAGCATTTTTGTATAAATCCCTATCTACTTTTGGGATCTCCTCAGCAGATAATCTTTTCCCCAGTTCATTTTTCAGAATCTGATTTCCTACTTTTGACCAAATAGATGGAACGGCCTGCCAATTTTTTCCATAATCAATTGAATTTAAAACTTCATTCATTGCAATCTCTCCTTCTCCAATGCAAATTGAATTAACGTGAGGATTTTCTAAAATTTTACTGTAATATGTAGGGTGAGGCCCCCCCAGAATAACTGGGAGATCTGGGTTTATTTCTTTTATTTCTTTAGAAGTATCTATCGCCCAAGAATGATCTTTACTCAAAACGGTCATCCCAACCACGTTGGGATTAAATTCATTAATTTTTTCTTCTAATGATTCGGTTTCATTAATTAAAATACTTGTTTGATGGCCATTTTTTTTAACATAACTTGAAATTGCCATCATTCCTTCTAACTGGCGATTACTGTTTTGCAAAAGTAATAATCTGGACATATCTTTTTACTAAAATTTAACTTTATAAAAATATGGTTATTTAAGAAGAAGGTTCTAAGAGATATCATGGACTTTAGGTCACTGATTTGATAAGTAGAGCGATTTTCTTTCAAAAAAAGACCTAGATTAGTCAATGAAAAGGAATTAGCATATAATAAAAGAGATTATTTAGCTTGAGAGAGAAATAAAAATAAATCTCAAAATTAACTTTATTTAAGGATTATGAAACTTCACTCTTCAATATTCTTAACTATATCCGCAAATGCTGGTCTCGTAATTAAAATTCCTGCAGTAATTCCTATCAAAGCTGTTATTGCAAAACCTTTGAAGAATCCGGCAGCGGCCCAGTAAAGAGGAATTAAAGCAACCACTGCTGTGAAGTAAGCTCCGAGGATTATTGTGAATGCTCTTTTCAATCTTTGTTTTACACTTAAGAATTTGGCTCTTGCTTCGTCCAAAACAATTATCTGTTGATCAATTCCTGTTCCGATTGTTGCCAAGATTCCTGCAATACTTGGCAAATCTAAATTCCAATCAATTAATGATGCAATTCCCAAAATTATTATTACTTCAGAAATGCTTGTGAAAACTAAAGCCGTAGAATATTTGAAACTCCTATATCTCACTAAAACTATTAAGAAAACTGCAAAAAGTGCCGCGAAGCCTGCAATTAAAATAGATTTTATGAATTCTTTTCCGAAGATTGGAGATAAGGTATCTAATTTGACTAACTCTAATTTGTAAGGTAAGCTTCCCGTTATCAGAATTGTTTGCAATTTATTCATTTCGCTCAATGCGTTGTCTTCTGCCTTTTCTCTTGTTTGTCCTGATCCTGAACCAGAAATGGAAATTTGAGTAGTTACTCTTCCTCGAAGTCCTTCCCCAATTAGTAAACTATCAACTAAATTATCATCTACATAAAGATCTAATGGTTTTGAAAGGTATGCACCCTGTTCAGTTTGATTTAAATCAAGACTCTCTGTTAAAAGTGCGTGCCTCTTTGCAGCGTCTGGACTTAAGAATATTGAGAATCTAAAATTACAGAAAAATCCCCCCTGTGCTTCCTGACATGATTCAATTAATGCATCTTGTCCCGATCTTGAAACTGAAGTTATATCTTTGTCTCCCCCTACAAAAGCCACTTCATCTCCTATTTTTGCTTCAAATTTTCCTTGTTGTGAAATTAGTTCTTTCAAATCTTCGGGCGTTGATCCTGCAACTTCAACTCTTATGTAATACTCTCCTATTAAATCTGAAATTGGAGTAACTTTTATGTCTTCAATACCATAAACATTTAATCTGTTTTCAAGAATATTTGAAAGATCTTCTGCTTGCGAGGCCGAGATTTTTATGTCTTGGGGCTTAACTAATGCTCTGGCTCCTCCTGCTAAATCTAATCCAAGTTTTATTGCAGTTTTCTTTACTTCAGAAACAGTTATTTCTGGAGCTTTATTTGTGAAAAGAATAACTTCTGGACCAGTTGTCCTAAAAATAATTTTTACACTTTCATTTGAATCGAATTTTCCTTTTAGTTGTTCAGAAAATTCTTCTACAGAGGTTATTGAGGTTCCATCGACTTCAGTTATTATTTGGCCTTTTCTTAATCCTTGGTCAAACGCTGTTGAATTGGATTCTACACTTGTGACTAAAACTCCTTTTTGAAAAAGGGAAGCAGAGTTTCCAGAAAATATTGAAAGAATGGACAAAGCCAAAACAATGATTAATATCCAAACTCTCCAAGAAAGATTAATTTTCATTTTTTAGAACGTGCCATTTAAGTAAAGAAACATTTGTTGTCCATGTGTTTAGGATGTCGAATCCCAACCCGATTACCAACACCGTGAAAATTTGTGTTAAGACAACTGAAAATGAAATTGAAACGATTAATGCTATTAATACTGCTAAGAAAGAAGTTAAGGTCATTGTGATTCCTGTTTTGAATGCTCCGAAGAGTTTTTCATTTAAGCTTCCTTGGTAGGATTTCAGAACTCTGTTAGTTAGGAGGATATCTGTATCTACACTATAACCAATAAGCATTAGGAACGCTACAATGCCTGCGCTAGACATTTTTATTCCCAACAAATCTACTAAAGCCAACGTCATTATTATGTCTGCGAATGCGGAAATTATTACTGCTGCTGAAGGAACTAATTTTCTGAAAATAATGAAAACTACTATCGCCATAAATAAGAATGCGAAAAATATTGCAAGAATTAATTGCTTATAGAAACTTTCACTCAAAACGGCACCTGTGAATTCGAAGCTACTATTTTGTTCGTTAAGATCATAACCTAAATAATCTTCTAAAATTTCTTTAACATTTTCTTCACTTTTGGTTTCAATTATTACTGCTTTCTTTTCTCTAGTTAGCAAGTCATAAACATCCCGAGTATTAATTTCTTCAAATTTTTCTGAAAGATCTAACTTTAATTTTTCTGAATCTAAGCTGCCATAAATTGTAATTGAAGTTCCCCCTGTTAATGAGATGTCTTTGTGCACGAAATCTCCAGTATTCGCATAAAAAATTGCCAAATATCCTAAAGATAAAATTAGAATTGTTAATGGAACTATCAGTATTAATTTGTAGTTCTTGTCGTGAAATCTTTCTGCTTTCTTAAAAATTAACTCTTTTTCCATATTTTGAATGCGCCGGCCGGGAATCGAACCCGAGTCAATTGGTTGGAAGCCAACTATTCTG